>JBOGXX010000059.1:0-6474 GCA_050696475.1 Solirubrobacteraceae bacterium
GCCGCTGATCGCCGGCCCGCAGCAGTTCGAGGAGATCGAGGCGATCCTGCGCCCGGTCCTGAGCGAGGCCTCGGAGCGGATGGAGCGGTGGAGCTCACTGTCGCGAGTCTGATCGGCGAGCTCGGGCTGGAGCTGGCGTGCGGCGAGCAGTCGGCGCACGCCCGCGTGCGCTGGGTGCACAGCACCGAGCTCCCGGACCCCACGCCGTGGCTGAAAGGCGGCGAGCTGCTGCAGCGGGCGATGGTGGGCGACGTGCTCTCGGAGGTGCTGACGGGTCACCTGTACCCGGAGGACCTGCAGGCGCGCCTGCGCCCGTTCGGGATCGGCGATCAGGTTGCGGTGCTGGCGTTCAAGGCGCCGGACCCGAGCTCGGCGGCGGCGGTGCTGGAAGGGATCCTGAAGCGCGAGCACGTGGCGAGTCTGGTGGCGGTCCGCGCGGGCCTTTTGTGCGCGGTGATCGACCCGGGAGCGGCGAATGGGCCCGCGGCCGGCGATCGAGCGGGCAGCGGCGCGGCTGCCGACGGCGCGCCGGAGTCTCCGCCCCCGCTGGCGCTCGCGCGCAAGATCCGCACCGAGCTGAGCGGGCGCTTCGGCAGCGTGCCGGCGTCGGCGAGCCGCGCGATGGCGACGCACTCGCTGCGGATCGCCTTTCACGAGGCGCGCTGCGCGCTGGAGGCTGTGCGCCTGCGCAACGGCGGCGCGCCGGAGGTGGCCTCCTACGCGGACCTGGGCGCCTTCCAGCTGCTGCTGGCGCTGCAGGACGACGAGGCGCTGGGCTCCTACTGTCGCAGCGTGCTCGACCCGATCGAGCGCGACGAGGGCGAGTACGGCGAGGAGCTGGTGCGCTCGCTCGACGTGTTCATCGAGCACAACGGTCACTGGGAGAAGGCGGCGAACGCGCTGTTCTGCCACCGCCACACGCTGCGCTACCGGATCCGGCGCGTTGAGGCGCTGACGGGGCGCGACTTCTCCAGCGCGCGCGACCGCATCGAGTTCTGGCTGGCGCTGCGGGGCAGGGAGCTCGCCCGGTGAGCGAGGGCGCAGCCTGGCGTTCTTATGAGGACCCCCCGGGGGGGTCCGGCGGGGTTCGCGTGGCCCACTACGAAAGAGAGCGCCGGCTATGAGGATCGGTGTCCCCACGGAGGTCAAGACCGACGAGTACCGCGTGGCGATCACGCCGGCGGGGGTCAGGGAGCTGGCCTCCAGAGGGCACGAGGTGCTGGTGCAGGCCGGCGCGGGCGCGGGCAGCGCGATGAGCGACGAGCAGTTCGTCGCACAGGGCGCGAGCATCGTCGCGGACGCAGCTGCGCTGTTCGCGCAGGCTGAGCTGGTGCTGAAGGTCAAGGAGCCCCAGCCGCAGGAGGTGGGCCGCCTGCGTGAGGGACAGACGCTGTTCACCTACCTGCACCTGGCCGCCGAGCCGGAGCTCGCCCGCGGGCTGATGGACTCAGGCGCCACGTGCATCGCCTATGAGACCGTCGAGGACGCGAAGGGCCGGCTCCCGCTGCTGGCGCCGATGTCCGAGGTCGCGGGCAAGATCGCCACGCAGGCCGGCGCGTTCATGCTGGAGAAGCCGCTGGGCGGGCGCGGCATCCTGCTGGGCGGCGTTCCCGGCGTGGCGGCGGCGACGGTGCTGGTGATCGGCGGCGGCGTGGTGGGCTCCAACGCGGCGTTCATCGCGATCGGCATGCAGGCGGACGTGTTCGTGTTCGACCGCTCGATCGACCGCCTGCGCGAACTGGAAGTGGCGTTCGCCGGCCGCGCCTCGACGGTGCACTCCTCCTCGCTCGCGATCGAGGAGATGCTGGGAGCGGCGGACCTGGTGATCGGCGCGGTGCTGGTCCACGGCGGACGCGCGCCGCACGTGGTCACGCGCGATCAGCTCACGCTGATGAAGCCGGGGGCGGTGCTCGTGGACGTGTCGATCGACCAGGGCGGCTGCTTTGAGACCTCGCGGGCGACGACGCACTCCGATCCGACCTACGAGGTCGACGGGATCACCCACTACTGCGTGACGAACATGCCCGGCGCGGTGCCGATCACCTCGACCTACGCGCTCACCAACGCGACGCTGCCTTACGTGATCGAGCTGGCCGAGCATGGCGTGAAGGACGCCCTGGAGGGCGTTCCCGGGCTGCGCGGCGGGCTCAACGTGCGGGGCGGCGAGATCACCCATCCGGCGGTGGCGGAAGCGCTGGGGACGGTGCTCTCGGGGACGGCGCCACGGTGATCGCGCGCGGGAACGGCGACTGCGCGACGCGGGCGCTGCGCTCGGGCGCCAGCGGCTGTCGCCCCGCGCGAGCCCTGCGACGATGGTTGCGCAGCAGCCGCGATCACGGACATCGGACCCCGACCGCAGGAGGAGATCGACGATGGCGAGCACGATCGAGACGCTGAGCAACTTCATCGACGGCGAGCCCGTTGCCTGCAGCGGCGAGACGGAAGCGATCCTCAACCCGGCGACGGGCGAGGCGATCGCGCGCGCGCCGATCTCGAGCGCCGAGGATGTCGACCGTGCGGTGAAGGCGGCGCGCCGTGCGTTCGCGGGCTGGTCGAGCACGACTCCGGCGCAGCGCGCGCTGGCGCTGCTGGCGCTGGCGGACCTGGTGCAGGAGCACGGCGATGAGCTCGCGCGGATGGAGGCGCTGAACGCGGGCAAGCCGATCGAGGCGGTCAGCGGCGACGAGATCCCGGTGATGGCGGACAACCTGCGCTTCTTCGCCGGCGCCGCGCGCTGCCTGGAGGGCAGGGCGGCGGGTGAGTACATGGAGGGCTACACGTCCTTCACGCGCCGTGAAGCGGTGGGCGTGATCGGGCAGGTGACGCCGTGGAACTACCCGCTGATGATGGCGATCTGGAAATTCGCGCCGGCGCTGGCGGCGGGCAACACGGTCGTGCTGAAGCCGGCGGAGACGACGCCGATGACGACGATCCGGCTGGCTGAGCTCGCCGCGGAGGCGCTGCCCAAGGGCGTGCTCAACATCCTCACCGGCCCCGGGCGCCCGACGGGCGAGGCGCTGATCGCCCACCCGGACGTGGACATGCTGGCGCTGACGGGCTCTGTGGACACCGGCAGGCACTTCGCGCGCGTGGCCGCGGACACGCTGAAGCGGGTGCACCTCGAGCTCGGCGGCAAGGCGCCGGTGGTGGTGTTCGACGACGTCAGCCTGCAGAGCGCGCTGGAGACGATCGCCGGCACGGGCTACTACAACGCCGGCCAGGACTGCACCGCGGCGACGCGGGTGCTCGCGGCGAGCAGCGTCTACGACGACGTCGTCAGCGGCCTTGCGGGGCAGGCGCAGGGGCTGGTGATCGGCGACACGCTCTCGCCGCAGACGACGCTCGGCCCGGTCAACTCGGCGCGCCAGCGCGAGCGCGTGGAGGGCTTCCTGGAGCGCCGCCCGCAGCACGCGGAGATCGTCACCGGCGGGCGGGCCGCCGACCGGGCCGGGTACTTCCTCGAGCCGACGGTCGTGGCGGGACTGCGCCAGGACGACGAGATGATCCAGCGCGAGATCTTCGGTCCGGTGATCACCGTGCAGCAGTTCTCAGACGAGCAGCAGGCGATCGCGTGGGCCAACGCGACCCGCTACGGCCTCGCCTCCTCGGTGTGGACGCGCGACGTGGGCCGCGCCCTGCGGGTGTCCAGGGCGCTGCGCTTCGGCTGCGTGTGGATCAACGACCACATTCCGCTGGTCTCCGAGATGCCCCACGGCGGCTTCAAGGAGTCCGGCTACGGCAAGGACCTGAGCACCTACGGGGTCGAGGACTACACGGTCGTCAAGCACGTGATGGCGAACATCCAATAGTGCCTGGGTCGTGGCGGTGAACGACCACAGCCTGGCGCTGCGCGAGCAGGACCTCGACCCCGACCCGCTGCGTCAGTTCGAGCGCTGGTTCGCCGAGGCGGACGCGGCGGGCGTGCGCCTGCCGGAGGCGGTCGCGCTGGCGACGGCATCGGCGCGGGGCGCGCCTTCGTTGCGCATGGTGCTGATGAAGGGCTTCGACGAGCGCGGCTTGGTGTTCTTCACCAACTACGCGAGCCGCAAGGGTCTCGAGCTCGCGGCCAACCCTCACGCCGCGCTGATGTTCTACTGGGACCCGCTCGGCCGCCAGGTGCGCCTGGAGGGCCCGGTCGCGCGAACGAGCGCTCGGGAGTCGGCCGAATACGTACGCAGCCGACCGCACGCCAGCCAGCTGAGCGCGCTCGCCTCGCCCCAGAGCCGCCCGCTGCAAAGCCGCGAGGAGCTGGAGCTGCAGGTGGCCGCGCTGCGGGATCGCTACGGCGAGGGCGAGCTGCCGCTGCCGCAGGACTGGGGCGGCTTTCGCCTGGACCCGCACAGCATCGAGTTCTGGCAGCAGCGCAACGACCGCCTGCACGATCGGCTTAGCTACCTGCGCGAGGGCGGGCGCGGCTGGAGGATCGAGCGTCTGGCGCCGTAGCGAGCGGCGGCGCCGAGCGGCGGGCGCCGGTCGACCGCCGGTTCTGACGCTCGCGTCCCAGGTCCAAGGCGGACGTGCTGCGAGCGCGACCCGGCCCCGACCGATGGGAGTATTCTCGGTTGAGCAGACCAGCGCCAGGCGGTCGGATCGACCGGGACGGATCTTTCTCGCGCGGTGTCGCCAGGCCGATCACCACACCCAAAGGAGGTCCAATGAGGCTCCAGGCAGTTGGTCCAGTAAAGATGCGTCTTATGCCCAAGCTCTCGATGCTGACCGTGGCCGTCGGCGTCCTCGCGCTGGCGGGTTGCGGCAGCTCCTCCAGCGGCACCACCTCGTCCGCGTCCACGCCGGCCTCATCGACGCCGCCGGCGAGCACCACGAGTACGTCCGCCACAGCCTCCAGCGCTCCCGCGGCGGCAACGGCGCAGATTTCCGTCAAAACGCTGTCCGGTCTGGGTCCGGTTCTGGTGAACGCTCAGGGCCACACGCTCTACATCTTCGAGCCGGACAAGCACGCAAAGGTGACCTGCGTGGCTGCATGCGCGGGGCTCTGGCCCCCGCTGAAGCTCTCCAGCGGACAGAAGCCCACGGCCAGCGGAGCAGTGAAGGCCTCGTTGCTGGCCAGCGACCCCGACCCTGAAGGCGGTCAGGTAGTCACCTACGCCGGATGGCCGCTCTACACCTACGCCGTTGACTCCGGTGCCGGGAGTGCCAATGGCCAGGGGATCGACACCAACGGCGGCCTCTGGTACGTGATCTCGCCATCCGGAAAGGTGATCGTAAAGACGCCCTAGCCTCGAGGCCTCGACCCGGCGGGAGGCGGGCTTGCGCTAGGCGCGCCGGCGAGAACGCGCATATCACGGGTGCTTGCTCCTGCGCGGAAGCACGCGTGAGCCGCTGAGCGCTCGGTCGGGGGCAACGCGAGCGGCGCCATCGCCGAGCGCTATGACGGATCGGCGTTGAGTGTCTCGGCGGGTGCCGCCGCGGGATCGGGATCGGTGCTGGACGACGTATCGTGCGTCTCTGAGAGCTGGTGCATGGCCGTCGGCAGCAAGGGCGTCGAAGGTAGGGAAACACCGCTGGCTGAGCTTTTCGACGGAGCGAGCTGGTCGGTGGTGGCGGTGCCGAGCGCCGGTGAGGGAACGATCGTCAAGGGTGTTTCGTGCTCGTCGCGGAGCTTCTGCGTGATGACGGGTGCGAACGCCAGCGGCGCCAGTCGGCCGTCGGCTCTCGGCGAGCTCTTCAACGGCACCTCGTGGGATCTGGCGCCACCGGCGGTGCCCGGCGTGCAGCCCTACCTCAGCGCCGTCTCGTGTCCGGCGAGTGGGTACTGCGTGGCTGTCGGCACCGGTGATCTCTCGAGCCCGCACGGCCCGATCGCTACAGAGCTTTTCTCAAACGCCCAGTGGACCGGGCTCACCGACCCGGCAGCGTCCGTGGGAAGCGACATCGACGGCGTCTCGTGCGCCTCGGAGGGTTCCTGTGTCGCGGTTGGCGCCAAGGCCGGCAAGGCATTCGCCGAGCGGCTCACGGGCACCTCGTGGTCACCGATGTCAACGGCCAATCCGGCGGGGAGCCAGCGCGGTCTGGCGGCTGTTTCCTGCGCGGTGGCGGGGTCGTGTATGGCTGTCGGACAGTACACAGGCGGCGCGGCCGCCCAGCAGTCCACGCTCACCGAGCGGCTCACCAACGGACACTGGAAGCTGATCGAAAGTCCAGATCGCTCCCTTTGAGCGCGAAGGTCCCGTGAGGGTGACGCGTGCTGAGCCGCAGGCCGTCAGGTTGTTGCTCAGGCTTGGACGGCGAACACCTCTGCGAGCCCGGCGCGCCCCGCCGGCGTCAACAGCACGGCGCGGCATTTTGGCTGTCGCCTGATCCAGTCGAGCTCGAGAAACCGACTGGCCAGGGCGGCGCCGAGCGCGCCCGCGAGGTGCGGCTCTCGCTCACTCCAATCCAGACACGAGCGCGCAAACGATCGGCGCTTGGCGTGGAGCCCGGCGAGGTCGATGTCGAGCTCAGCCAGCCGGAGAG
>JBOGXX010000060.1:0-3512 GCA_050696475.1 Solirubrobacteraceae bacterium
TCTCGAAGCTGGGGAAGTTGAGCCTCATGGGGATCCCCTTTCCGGAGGAGTACGGCGGCGGTGGCGGCGACACCCTGGCGTACGCGCTCGCGGTGGAGGAGCTGGCGCGCGTGGACTCCTCCGTGGCGATCACGCTGTGTGCACACACCTCATTGGGAACACAGCCGATTCACCTGTTCGGGAGCGAGGAGCAGAAGCGCGAGTGGATGCCGCGCCTGTGCTCGGGCGAGCGGCTGGGCGCGTTCGGGCTGACCGAGCCGGAGGCGGGATCGGATGCGGGCAACACGCGCACCCGCGCGCGTCTGCACGAAGCCGAATGGGTGATCGACGGCACCAAGCAGTTCATCACCAACGCGGGCACTGATATCTCCGGGATGGTCTGTATCACGGCCGTCACCGGCGAGCACTCCGCCGGCGGAGGCGATGACGGCGAGAACAAGGAGATCTCGAACATCATCGTGCCGAGCGGCGTCCGGGGCTACGAGCCGGGCAAGCCATACCGCAAGATGGGCTGGAACGCATCGGACACCCGACCGCTGAGCTTCAGCGACTGCCGTGTGCCGGAGACGAACCTGCTGGGACCGCGCGGCGCCGGCTTCAAGCAGTTTCTACAGATTCTGGACATAGGCCGGATCGGGGTGGCGGCTATGGGCGTGGGCCTGGCGCAGGGCGCGCTGGAGCAGGCCCTGACCTACGCCAAGCAACGCAAGGCCTTTGGGCGGTCGATCTCGAAGTTCCAGGCGATCCAGGGCAAGTTGGCCGATATGTCGACGGAGATCGCGGCGGCGCGGCTGTTGACGTACAAGGCCGCGCGCGAGAAGGACGCTGGTGGCAACTTCACACTGACTGCAGCACAGGCGAAGCTGAAGACCGGGCGCCTGGCGGTGCGCTGCGCGGAGGAGGCCGTCCAGATCCACGGCGGGTACGGGTTCATCGAGGAGTACCCCGTGTGCCGCTTCTACCGCGACGCGAAGATCCTCACGATCGGTGAGGGCACCGACGAGGTCCAGCAGATGGTAATCGCGCGCGCGCTCGGCGCCTAGCGCGCGAGGATCCCAGCTATCCCTCGCGGCGCTGCAGAACGCCCTTGGGGAAGCAGGTGACACCGTAGAGCTCGAGGTCGCGGCGCATGCTGAAATCCATGCCGGCGGGACTGGCCAGCCAGTCGGACACCGCCGGCAGCACGCCGCGCGGGTGGCCTTTGACACGCATCGACTCGACGTCCACATAGCCGTCCTCGACGATCAGGTAGCCGCCGGGATGCACAAAGCGGGAGAAGCCCTTCAGCGCGGCAAAGGTGGTGTCGTAGACGTGAGCGGAGTCCTCGATCACCAGGCAGCGCGCGCCGGGCGCCACGTCCTCGGCGATGCGCGCAGGAAGGCTCTCGTCGCAGATGTCGGCCGAGACGAGCGAGATCGACTCCTCCCAGCTGGGGTCGGCCCGATCGAGGTGCGGGCGCGCCAGCTCGGCTTCGAGGTCGATCGTGATCACACGAAAATCTTGGATCAGCCCGTAGGCCACGAGCGTGCGCAGGCGGTCCCGGAACCACAGCGCGCTGGCTCCACGCAGCGTGCCGATCTCGATGACGACAGTGGGACGGTCTTCCCACAGCAGATGTTCATAGATGCGCAGGTCCTCCGGGAATTTGCGCAACAGGAGCCCCGCGTAGCTGTCGTTGCTGTGCTGGTGGTGGCGTTCGAACCAGTATTTGCGCAGCTGGCCTTTCAACCGGTCTTCGATCGGCACGCACGCGACCGGGTGCGCTCCCTCTGCGCCCTGGGCGCCGCGCCGGGGCCTGGTCTCACGCTCGGCGAGACGCGTGAGTTTACCGCGCACCCCCTTCCACCGCACAGTCACCGCAGCAACATACCAACTGGCCTACGCACTCGGTCGAGCAGCCGACTCGCCCGTCAACAGCTCGCCCGCGGCGCTGGCGGGGTCCAGGCGCCGAGCGAGCACCGCGTCGAGGAGCTCGTTGAATCTCGCGTCCTCGTGCAGGTCCTCTTCCAGTCGTCGGCGCATGCGCGCGGTGGCGATCGCGAGCACCTCGCTGCGCAGGTTGCGCGCACGGCGCTGCTCGAGCTGGCCGGCGGAGATGATGTGCGCACGGTGCTGCTGCAGCCGCCGCACAAGCTCGTCGATGCCCTCGCCGCGTGCCGCCTCGCTCCTGACGATCGGCACCCGCCAGCGCTCGCCTGCGTCCTCGGGCGTGCGATCCAGGTTGGCGAGGGAGAGCACGCCGCGGATCTCACGGATCATCGTGTCGGTGAGTGGATGGTCGGCCTTGTTGATGACGATCACATCGGGGATCTCCATCACGCCGGCCTTCAGCGCCTGGATCGAGTCGCCCGAGCCCGGCATCAGCACGAGCACGATCGTGTCTGCGTGGTCGATGATGTCGATCTCTGCCTGCCCCACGCCGACGGTCTCCACGAACACGTCCTCGCGCCCGGCGGCATCGAGCAGCAGCGCGGCCTGCAGCGCGGCCTCCGACAGGCCGCCGAGGGCGCCGCGGTTGGCCATCGAGCGGATGAACACACCGGGGTCCAGGAAATGCTCGCTCAGGCGGATGCGGTCCCCCAGCAGCGCGCCGTGCGTGAACGGTGAGGAGGGGTCGATCGAGAGCACGCCGACCGTGCGCCCCGCCTCGCGTCGCGCCTTGGTGAGCGCTCCGATCAGCGTGGACTTGCCGACGCCGGGAGGGCCGGTGAAGCCGACGACCTCCGCTTTGCCGGTGTGCGGGTAGACCTGGCGCACGAGCTCCCAGCCCTCCGGGCGGTTGTCCTCGACCAGCGTGATGGCGCGCGCGAGCGCGCGGCGGTCGCCGTCGAGCAGGCGTTGGGCGAGCGTGGGGTCGGTCACCGAGCGGGAATCATCGCAGGGCACTCTCCGGGGCCCTGTTGCGAGTGGTCCCCTACGATTCCACGGCGATGGAGCCGCTCGCGGATCCCGCCATGCAAAGCGCCGCCGAGATTCCGGCCGGGGCGCCGGGGGATGCGATCCGCAGGCCGCCGGAGCCCCCACGAGGGGGCCCACTGACGCTACTGCGCTTCATCAGCGCCAATCACATGCTCAGTCGCAGCTACGCGCTGCTGCTCGCGCGCTGGCTGTACCTGAAGCTCCGCTACGGCAGACGCCTGCAGACGGATGGCATCTGCTTCATCTGCCCGCGTGTGAAGCTCGAGATCGGAAGCGAGGCCACCCTGAGCATCGGACGCTGGGCGTGGATCGGACACGGCACGAAGATCCGCGTGCACGAGGGCGAGGTGAGCATCGGCGCGAAGACGGTGATCGGCCAGGAGTGCACCGTCTCGGCCTTTCAGCATGTGTCGATCGGCCGCGAGTGCATCATCGCCGACCGCGTGATGCTGATCGACTTCGACCACGGCGCCGCGGAGGTGTAGCGCCCGATCCGGCTGCAGGGCATCTACAAGCGCGACGTGCGCGTTGGGCACAACGTCTGGATCGGCTACGGCGCGTGTCTGCTGCGCGGGGTGACGGTTGGCGAGAAC
>JBOGXX010000061.1:0-3245 GCA_050696475.1 Solirubrobacteraceae bacterium
ACCGCGAGCGCTCGACGCCGGAGAACATCGAGCAGATCCTCGATGCGCTCAGGTGGCTGGAGCTGGACTGGGACGAAGGCCCGATTCTGCAGACCGACCGTAGCGAGCGCCATCGGTTGGCGCTCGAGGCGCTGTTGCAGGCCGATCTCGCCTATCGCTCCAACGCGACCGCGCAGGACGTGAAGGCCTACAAGGACGAGCACGGCGCCGAGCGCGGGTTCCGCGGCGAGCCGGAAGCGGACGGAGCCGTGCGTCTGCGGGTGGCAAACGACGGCGCGACCGTCGTGCACGACGCGATCCGCGGCGACACGCGCTTCGAGCACATGCATCTGGACGACCCGGTGATCGCCCGGGCGGACGGCTCCGTGCTCTACAACTTCGCGGTCGCGATCGACGACCTCGACGCGGGCATCACGCATGTCGTTCGCGGCGAGGATCACCTCTCCAACACCCCCAAGCAGCTGCTCGTCCTGGAGGCGGCCAGCACGGCGGGCCTCGACCGCCCGGCGGGCGGCGAGCCGGCGGCGCTGCCGATCTACGCGCACCTGCCGCTGCTGCATGGGCCAGACGGCAAGAAGCTCTCAAAGCGCCACGGCGCCGCGTCGGTCCAGGAGCTGCGCGACACGGGCTATCTGCCGGAGGCGGTGCGCAACTACCTCGCGCTGCTCGGCTGGGGCGCGGGTGACGATCAAACGGTGCTCTCCACCGAGGAGCTCATCGAGCGCTTCACGCTCGATCGTGTCAGTCGCAACCCGGCGCGCTTCGATGAGACCAAGCTGCGCTGGCTGAACGGGCAGTACATCCGCAAGCTGAGCGTCCCCGATCTGACGGGCCGCATCGAGGCCTTCACCGGCCGCGAGGACCTGCGGGCCGCGGTGCGGATCAGCCAGGAGAAGATCGCCACGCTCGGCGACTTCCTGGCGTTGTCCGGGGCGCTGCTCGACGGTGCGCGCGATGATCCCGCCGCCCGAGAGCGCTGGTTGGGGGAGCCGGGGCGTGCGGCGCTCGCGGCCGCACGTGAGACGCTCGCGACGCTTGCCAGCTTCGACGAGGTCGCCGTCGGCGAGGCGCTCGAGGCGCTGGTCGCGCGGCGCGGGGTGAAGCCGCGCGAGGTATATCAGCCTCTGAGGGTGGCGCTCACCGGCGAGACGATCTCGCCTGGGATCTTCGAGAGCGTGGCGCTGCTGGGTCGCGAGGAGACGTTGCGGCGCATCGACGCGGCGCTCGCCTGATGCAGTTCGCAGATCAGCGCTCAATTTTTGCGCGCGGATGCCGATAGGACCCCATCGCTGGAATCACCGGCCTGGTTGGCCGGCACCCAAGGAAGGGGCAGGCAAGGCATGCAGGCAACAGCCGTGGCAAAGAAGCTGGCCGTAGCAAAGAAACCGACGACGGCGAAGGCACTGGTCGCCGCCGGCAGGCCGACGGGAGTCGCCGCGCCGGGCGAGCACAAGAGGGCACCACGCTCGAGCTCCCGCCGTCCACTCGCTCCCCAGCGCCGCCAGAGCGCCGCCGTCGCTCCGTCCGGTGAGCGCCACCAGAACGAGGGCCACGGCCGTCGCCTGACGATGGCCTTCGAGGCGCTCGAGGCGTTCCCGGCGCTGGCCGAGTCGCGAAACCGCCTGCTCTCGGTGATCTCGCGTGACCACGTCGCCACCGCCGATGTGGTCTCCGCGGTCGAGTCCGACGTGGCCCTGATCATCGCGGTGCTGCGCCTCGCCAACCGTATGCAGCAGGGTCGCGCGCGCGCTGAGACCGCGGTGAGCGCCGTCGAGGTTCTCAACCCGCAGACGGTGCAGGCACTCGCCAACCGGATGCGCACCTTTGACTTCTTCGAACGCGCAAGCGTGTGGGACAGCGCGCCCGAGCGCTTCCGGCTGCACGCGCTGGCGACCCAACACGCGGCCGACAGGATCGCCTCGGAGCTCGGCTATGAGAACCGCGACCGCCTGACGGTTACGAGCCTGCTGCACGACGTCGGCAAGCTCGTGCTGCTGCACGCCTACCCGGGCTACCCCTCGCAGGTGCACCGTGGCGCGCGCACCCCGGAGGAACGCATCCACCAGGAGCGCCGCGAGCTCGGTGTCGACCACGCGCTGGTCGGCGGGGTGCTGATCCGCCGCTGGGGGCTGCCGGGAACGCTGGCGACGCCGATCGAGCGCCACCACACCCCTGACGCCGAAGGCGAGGCCGCGTTCATCCGCCTCGCGGACATGCTCGCCCACTACGAGCAGGGCGGGCGCATCTCGCCGTCGGAGATGCTCCACACCGCTCGCAGCCTGGGCCTCGGGCCGCAGGAGCTACGACGCGTGATGTACGAACTGCCGAGCCCTGCCAGCCAGCGCCAGCGCCACGTCGACCCGTGCCCGCTCTCCGGGCGCGAGCTGGGGGTCCTGCAGCGCCTGGCAGAGGGCAAGGTCTACAAGCAGATCGCCCACGAGCTGACGCTATCCACGAGCACGGTGCGCACCCACCTGCACAACATCTACGGCAAGCTCGGCGCCGTCGACCGCGCCCAGGCCGTGCTGATCGCCACCGAGCGCGGCTGGCTGTAGCTCCCCGTCGCAGCAGCGTCTCGCCGGGAGCGCCGGTCGACGCTGCCAGGCGCAGCTCGGGGCCGGTCAATACGATCAGTGGCAGCCGCGCGTCCTCTCAAGGGTCTGCTCGACGCACACCACGATGCTCTCCATCACCAGCAAGTCCCCCTACGCGGTCCTCGCCCTGGCCGAGCTCGCGCGTAGCCCTGGAGAGCAGCCGGTGCCGATCGGCGAGCTCGCACGCAGGCGCGATGTGCCGGTGCAGTTCCTGGAGCAGCTGTTCGCGGTGCTCCGCCGCGGGGGGGTCATCAGCTCGCAGCGTGGCGTCAAGGGCGGCTACCGCTTCGCGCGCGATCCCTCCACGATCACCGTGCTGGAGGTCATAGAGCTGCTCGACGGCCCGCTCGGGCGCGACTCCGAGGGCGTCTTCCAGGACGCCGCCGCAGCCGCGCGCAAGGTGTTCACGGAGATCACGATCGCCGACGTGCTCGAGCGCGAGATGCGCGAGGCCGGCGCGAGCATGTACCACATATAGCGGGCACCGCTCTGTAGAGCTAGATTTGGCTTGCTAGCGCGGAATCGACCTCGATCGAGGTCGATGAAATCCGACTGGAAACTGGCACGACTGGCACCAGACTGGCACGAGGGGATCCCCCGCGGCACTCCTGGCCTGCTGGCAGGGTGCCCCACCTGCCGCAGAGAGCTGCC
>JBOGXX010000062.1:0-2541 GCA_050696475.1 Solirubrobacteraceae bacterium
GCTGAACACGATCATCGACTCCACCTTCAAGCCCGTCACCCGCTCGATCGCCTTGCGCTGCGCCTGCGCCTGGCTCAGCGTCGCGCCGTGCACCCGCGCCACCTTGACGGGGCCCGGGTGGCTCTTCGTCTCGACCGTGAACACCCCCGCCGGTCCGATCAGGATGTGATCCACGTTGCCCCGTCCCAGGCTCGCGTCGTGGATCACGCGCCAGTCCTCGCTGCGCAGCTCGTCCAGCAGTCCCCCCACCTGCTCCTCGCCCGTCGCGCCGCGATCGTGGCGCTCCACCAGCGGCAGCACGTAGCGCGAGATCACGAACATGCTCACCAGCAGCGCCACCTCCGAGGCCAAGAAGCGCGGGTCCCGAAGCCCGAACGTTCGTCCCAGCAGCGCAGTGGCAACCGCCAGCGCGCCCAGCGTCGCCAGCGTACGCACGCTCAACCGCGTCACAGTCGCCCGTGCGTACTGCCCCGCGGTACGTCGTGTCGGGTCGGTGTCGACTGCGTGCATCTCGCTTTCCTGTCCGCGTTCTCCGAGCCCCCCAGGGCTTCATCGGCCCAACAGCGCTTTCGCCTTGAATCCGCGCAAAGTGCACAGAAGGACTGGAGAAGCGTGGAGAGCGCACGCGTGCTCCTAAAGCAGCGACACCCGCCGACCGAAGCCCAAAGCACCCACACAGACATGCCAACCACCTCTTCCCGACGCGCACTCACCCATGAAAGACCGGCCCCACAACTCCACTCACCCGCCCGACATCTGCCTGATCCTGCGGGCTCACGGCGAGCAGCGCTGGCTGATCCAAGCGGTGATTCCCACCGTGCGCCAGCTCGAGCAGGCCAACGCCGTCGAGGAGGACCAGGTGGGCGCCGCGCTCGCCTACCTCGAGGTGCTGTGGCTGGACGCCTGCCAACGCGCCGCCGAGACCGATGCCGCCCGCGAGGAGCTCGACCGCGATACCGCGGCCGACCAGGTGCTCTACCAGAAGGCACGCCGCTATCACGCGGCCGTGCGCCGCCTGCGCACCGCCGTCGCGCGGCGCGTCTGCGCGCTCACCGGTGCTCCCTGCCAAGCGCCGGTTGGCTCGTCCGGGATGCACCGCTACGCCAGATCCTGAAACGATCGCATAGGCTGCGCGCGTGGCACAGCGCTTCGATTTGCAGTCGCACTCCACCCACTCCGACGGCGCCCTGCCGGCCGCCGAGGTCGTGCAGCGCGCCGCAGCGGCCGGCGTCGAGCTGCTCGCGCTCTCAGACCACGACACGGTCAGCGGCGTCTCCGAGGCGATCGCCGAGGGTGAGCGCGTGGGCGTGCGCGTGGTGCCCGCCGTGGAGATCTCCGCCGTCGACGCCGACTCACCGGTGCCCCGGGAACTGCACATCCTCGGCTACTGCATCGATCACGCCGGCGAGATGATCGGCGAGCGGCTGAGCGCGTTTCTGGCAGATCGCGAGAAGCGCACGCTGCGCATGCGCGACGCCCTGCGTGAGGTCGGCTTCGACCTCGACGAAGCCGAGCTCGACGCACGCATCGCCGAGGGCAAACCGATCGGGCGCCCGCACCTCGCCGGCGCCGTGCTGCGCGCGCCCGCCAACGCCGAGCGCCTGCGGCAGGAGAGCATCGACGACGTCGGCTCGCTGATCCGCGCCTACCTCATCGAGGGCAAGCCCGCCTTCCGCCTGCGCGAGACGCCCACCGTCGCCGAGGCCGTCCAGGCGATCCACGACGCCGGCGGCGTCGCCATCTGGGCGCACCCCTTCTGGGACATCTCAGAGCCCGCGGAAGTGCTCTCCACGATCGAGCGCTTCCAGCAGCTGCGCATCGACGGCATCGAGGCCTTCTACGTCACACACACGCGCGAGAACACCGAGCTGATCGCCGGCCGCTGCGCCGAGCTCGGGCTGCTCACCACCGGCTCCGCCGACTTCCACGGGCCCGAGAACCGCCAGTTCTCACATTTCATGGCGTTCGACACCTACGGCATCGAGCCGAACCTCGGCCCAATCGCCTGACGCGCTGACGGCCTGCGAGCGTCGCGGGCCTCAGGTCGCCAACCCCACCGGCTGGGCCCCCGAGCTCGCCAGCAGCGACTGCAGGCGGTAGGCCAGCGCCTCCAGCGCCAGCTCCTCCGATACGTTCAACGCAAGGCTCAGGCGCGTGTCCGCCACGAGCTCTATCCCCCTGCGCAGCGCAAGCCCGTCGCGCCCGTCCGCGTCGGACTCGAGCTCCGCGCGCCGGTCGACCGCGTACACCAGCTCCGCCGCGCCCTCGCTCACGCACATCAAATCGCGCAGCCACAGCTCCGCCAGCCGCAGCGACAGCCCCAGCGTCTGCGTGCGCACGCGCCGCTCGCCGCGACGGCGCGCCTCGGCCCCCTCGCGCTCGTAGCGTTTGCGCTCCTTGCGCGGCACGAGCTCCAGCTCCCGCTCGAGCTGCTCCTGCGTGCGCTCCCCCGCCTGCGCCGCAGCCGACTTCGCCGCCTCCAGCAGCCCCAGCCAAGGGCGGCCCGCGGTGGAGCCGGCCAGCGCCGAGCGCACGAACGCC
>JBOGXX010000063.1:0-7085 GCA_050696475.1 Solirubrobacteraceae bacterium
TTTCCGGACCAAGAAGGAGGTCATCAAGGCGCAGTACTCGGCTGCCGAGGCGCAGGTGCGAATCTCAGAGGCAGCCACCGGAGTGGGCGAGCAGATGGCGGACGTGGGCCTCGCCATGCAACGCGCCGTCGACAAGACCGAAAACATGAAAGCGCGCGCCGACGCCGTGTCCGAGCTGGAAGCCGCCGGGACCTTCGACGACATCACCGCGCTGGGGTCCGGCGAAGACGACATCGACCGTCAGCTCAAGCAGCTCTCCAGCCAGCCCGCCGTCGACGACGACCTCGCGAAGATCAAGGCCGAACTGGGTCAGGGAGCCGCTCCCGCGGCGCCGCAGATCTCCCCCGCCGCAGAGGCCGCGCCAGCCGAGCCCCAGCCGAGCGAGGGTGGTGAGGCGGGATGATCGTCCGTATCTCCGGCGAGGGCCAGTACCGCATCTCCGACAGCGACGCCGAGCAGATGGAGGCGCTGCGCGCCAAGGCGCTGGCGATCGTCGACAGCGGCAGCGAGGACGGCTTCGCCGAGGCCTTCGCCGCGCTGCTGGACTACGTGCGCGGGCACGGCACAATGCTCGGCGATGACGCGCTCGAGGGCTCGGATGTGATCCTCCCGCCACACGACTTCAGCTTCGAGGAGGCGGGCCGCGAGTTCACCGGTGAGGGATTGATTCCCGAGTAGGCGCCCGCTGCGCGCCGGGAAACGGCGATCAGGCGAGGCAGGAGCTCGAGCGCGGCGATCGCCTCACGATCTCGCCGCCGAGGAAGCTCGATCAGCTCCCGGCGCGGCTGCGTGCTCAGGCGCTTCCGCCGGAGGGCGCCCTCGCGGCAGTGTGGAGAACCGGCTGTTTTGCTTGCGCAGCAGTTTGTTCCACGTAGCTGACATGGCCTTCGCCGTTGACCTCCGTGACCGCGAACTCGGCGCTGCGACCGTTGGCGCTCGCCGCGCAGGTGAACGCCACGCCCGCTTGCTGAAGCACCTCAGTGGGACAGCGCACCGTCGCATGCAGATGCTTCTTGCTGAGGATCGAGCGGCCGATCGCCTCCTCGACCTTCGGGATGTCGAGGGCCACCAACGGCCGTCCGCTCCGGTAGGCGACATGTCCTCGGTCGTTGGTCTCGGTGACCGAGACGATGTAGCGCCCCGCCTGGAGGGTCGCTGCGCACGAGAACCTGTGTCCGGTCTGCTTGGGGACCGTTGCTGGGCAGCTGACCCGCGTCTCGAGATGGTGCTGAGCCAGGATCGAGGCGGCGATCGCCCTCTCGATCGCGGCGGTGTGCAGCGTGTCGCCGCCGGAGGTGGACGGCGGAGAGCTGTGGCCGCATGCGCACAGGCCGGCGCAGGCCAGCGCGCCGAGCAGGACCTCGGCCGCGCAGCGGCGTGCTCGCGGCGTAGCCGTCGCGGGGACGTCCATCCGTTCATCATTCCACGCCGGGCCTGTCGCTCCTTCACAACCGCGAACGGCGGCGCTGAAGCGGCTCCGGCTCGTCGGCTGCGCTCGCTCAGATCACGGATCGCCGCGCGCGGCTGACCGTCCGCGCGAGCTCTGCAGGAATCCTCCCAGCGCTCACGCAGAGCCGGTGCGCTCGCGAGGAGT
This sequence comes from Solirubrobacteraceae bacterium, assembly GCA_050696475.1. Taxonomy (GTDB): domain Bacteria; phylum Actinomycetota; class Thermoleophilia; order Solirubrobacterales; family Solirubrobacteraceae; genus Palsa-744. The sequence goes on from JBOGXX010000063.1 coordinate 1,595, forward strand.
AGTGCAACGCGGCGGCGTCGAGCGACGCCCCAACCCACAAGCAGAATCGCTCAGCCACAGGGGCCACGCGCAAGGAGCACTCGCAGCATGAGACACGTCGACGTCAGGAAATACCTCGAATCGCTCCTGCGATCGATGCTGGTTGGGTTGGCGCTCAGCGCCTCCGCATGCTGTGCGAGCTCGCAAGCTCACGCATTGACCACCGGCACGCAGAACGCCGATCGCCCCTCGCTGCGGCTGGTCGCTTTTGGCGACGGCGCCCCGGAGACAGGCGCGGCCGTTTGGGGTGAAACGAGCGCCCCCGGCGCGCCCGGACCGCGGGGCAGACAGGGAATCCAAGGCGAAGCCGGTGCGGAAGGCAAACGCGGCGCAACGGGAGCAACCGGGGCCAGGGGGGCGGCAGGCGCAGGTGGCAGTCCGCGGTCCGCAGGCGCCGCACGGGGCGCCAGAGGGACGACGGGCGCGGCGGGCCCGGAAGGCAGAGAGGGCCCAAAGGGCGCGGCCGGCGCGCCGGGGGATGAGGGCGAAGCCGGCCCGCGGGGTGAACGGGGTGCCGTGGGTGCGCCGGGCGCTGAAGGCAAAGAAGGCCAGCGGGGTGCGCCTGGCGCTGAAGGCAAGGAAGGCAAGCAGGGCGCCTCGGGGGCGACCGGCGAAACGGGCGCGACGGGGACGGCCGGCGATAGGGGTGAAGACGGTGTCAGGGGAGAACAGGGCGAAACGGGCGCGCCGGGCGCCGAAGGCAAAGAAGGAAAAGAAGGTGCGGCCGGGGTGACGGGCGAAGCGGGCGTGAAAGGCGAAACGGGCGCTGCGGGCGCGGAAGGCGCGCAGGGCGTCCAAGGGGAAACTGGGCTCGCCGGGGCGGAAGGCCAGGCAGGAAAAGAAGGAATCGCGGGGACGGAAGGCGCGACCGGGCCCGAAGGCAAAGAAGGCAAAGAAGGCCTCGAAGGCGCGACCGGGCCCGAAGGCAAAGAAGGCAAAGAAGGCGTCAAAGGCGCGACCGGGGCCGAAGGCAAAGAAGGCAGAGAAGGAGCTGGCCTGGGGTCGGAATACCATGCGGCTGTGGAACGGAAAACGACGGAAGAATGGGAACCTTCGGCTGAAAGGTATGTTCTCGTGGAGGTCGTCGTAACTGAGAAAGCGACGACGGCTTCGGCTGGAAAAGTGCTCGTTGGGGGGAAACCAGCCGCTCTCTGGGACCGCAAGCTGGCAGCCGGCGAAAAAGAAACCACTTCCGTGCTGGTGCCACCGAAAGACAAAGTGAAGGTGGAATTCGCTGAAGCCGATGAGAAGCTCGAAACGATCGAACTCTCTTGAGGGTGGAAGTGCGCGTCGGTGGGCGTGGCTCGCGCTCGATTCCGGCGCCGGGCGGAGCTGTGCTCGCCAGCCTCGTGTTCGCAGCGCGCGCGTGACGCCGGGGCGTCAGCGCATCAGATCGGAATCCCCCACAACGGGAACCAGCGCTCCAGCTCCGGCTCGATCGGCATTTCCGAGGCCATCTGCGCCTTGATCTGCAGCTCGCGCTCGGTGTCGCGCTGCTCTGAGCGATCGGAGCCCGCACCCGCCGCCGGGACGAACGGGTACCAGTAGCCGCGCTTGTAGTTGTAGATGAAGTACACCCGCCGCTTGCGTGCATCGAGGAACGCGAATACCGCGCACAACAGGCGCTCGCCGTATCCCGCCGTCTCGATCGAGCTGGAGACGGCGTTGATGCCGACCGCGAGGTCTTCCACGCTGGGAGCGCCGTCGGGGTTGTGCAGCACCATCCAGCGATAGCCGTAGCTGTCATCCTCGGTTGAGACCTTCGTTGCGCTCTCGCCGCCGGTCGCCGTGACCACTGCCTCCATGTCGCGCAGCGTGCCTTCGAAGTCGCTCGTGGCGAGCGCCTGGAAGACGATCGCCGCCTTGCCGGCGGGCTCGACCTGGTGCTCGGCCTGCAGCGTGACGTAGGCGGTTGAGATCGCAAACAGGCGATCCGGCGCGGGGCCCTTGACCGTATGCCGGCCCGTGAGGACGTCGCGCAGGCCCACCTCTAGCTTCTCAGCCGGCGCTCTGAAGCTGCGACTCGAGCCGCTCCAGCGCCGCCAGGCGCTGCTCGAGCGGCGGGTGGTCGGCGAAGATGTTCATCAGTGACCTCTTCGCGCGGGCTGGGACGATGAAGAACGCGCTCATCCCTTCCGCCTTGCGCAGATCCTGAGTGGGGACGCGCTCCATCGTGCCGCTGATCTTCAGTAGCGCCGAGGCGAGCGCGCTGGGACGCCCAGTCAGCACCGCCGAGCCGCGGTCGGCCGCGAACTCCCGGTAGCGCGAGAGCGCCCGCAGCAGCAGGAAGGAGATCGCGTAGACGAGCACCGAGACGACCAGGACGATCATGATGTCCTCCTCCTCGTTGCGGTTGCGCCCGTAGCCGCCGCCGAAGAACAGCGCGAACTGCGCGATCATCGACGCGAGCGTGGCGAAGAAGCTCGCGAGCGTCATCACCATCACGTCGCGATTGATGACGTGCGTGAGCTCGTGGGCCATCACGCCTTCGAGCTCGGAGGGGGAGAGCAGCTGCAGGATGCCCCGCGTGGCGCACACGGTCGTCGCCTTGCGCGATTTGCCCATCGCGCACGCGTTCGGCATCGAGACCTCGATCACAGCCACTTTCGGCTTGGGCAGATCGGCCTGCACGCACAGGCGCTCGATGATCCCGTGAAGCTCGGGCTCCTCGGCGGGCGAGACCTCTTTCACGCCCATCGTCGCCATTGCGAGCTTGTCCGACCCGAAGAACTGCGCGAGCAGCAGCACCACCGCGATCACCACGATCAGCCCCGCAGCTGCGCCGGCCGCGATCAGCACGCCGATGAACACGACGTACACGAGGCCCAGCAGGAACATCGTCAGCAGCATCCGCGCCTGCAGACCCGTGTCTTTGCCGAAGCTCGATCGCTTGGAAGCCATGTTGGAATTGTCGCAGACCGGGATAGGTCTGCGCTAAAGGCGCTCTGCTCGCACAGCCCCGCGGGCCCCCGCTCGCGCGCGCCCCCTGCAGACGCGGCGGCTCGCGCCGGCGCTCGTGCGGGCCTTTCGCGCACGGCACGCGATAATCACCGGCGATGGTCACCGGGACGAGCCTCTCCTCGACGTTTCCCCTCGGCAGCCGGCTCAACGCGCGCGGGCGTCTGGAGGTGGGCGGCTGCGACGCGATCGAGCTCGCGCGCGAGTTCGGCACGCCCGCCTACATCATCGCCGAGGACGATCTGCGCGCCCGCGCGCGGGCGTTTCTGCAGGCCGGCCGCGACGCGGGTCACCCGGATCTGCAGGTCGTGTTCGCCTCCAAGGCGTTCCCCTGCACCGCGGTGCTGGCGCTGTTCGCGCGCGAGGGCCTGTGGTGCGATGTCGCCTCCGGCGGCGAGCTGCACCTGGCGCTGGAGGCGGGCTTCGCTGCCGAGCGGATCGTCGTACACGGAAACGCCAAGTCCGAGGCGGAGCTGCGGACGGCGCTGCGCCACCGCGTGGGGCTGATCGTCGTGGACAACTTCGACGAGGTCGAGCGTCTGGAGAGGCTGGTTGCCGGCGGTTGGCTCGGTGATCGCAGGGGCGGACAGCCGGTGCTCGTGCGAGTGACGCCCGACGTCAGCGGCGAGACGCACGAGAAGATCTCAACCGGCCAGGCCGACTCGAAGTTCGGCTTCGCGATGGCCGACGCGGGTCAGGCGATCGCACGGCTGGACTCGCTGGAGGGCCTCTCGTTGCAGGGTCTGCATGCGCACATCGGCTCTCAGCTGCTGGGCCTCGAGCCGTTTCGCCGCGAGGTGCGCGAGCTCGCCGGCCTCGGCGAGTTTCCGACCTGGGATCTGGGGGGTGGGTTGGGGGTGAGCTACACCGAGGGCCAGCAGCCTGCGCCGGCGATCGAGGAGTACGTGGCAGCGATCGTCGCGGCTGTCCACGAGGCGGGGATCGACCCGCGGGCGCGCCTGCTGCTCGAGCCGGGCCGGGCGCTGTGCGCGAACGCGGGGGTGACGCTGTACACGGTGGAGAGCGTCAAGCAGAACGTCTCACGCTGGGTGGCCGTGGACGGCGGCATGTCCGACAACATGCGCCCGATGCTCTACGGAGCCCCCTACGAAGCCCACGTCGCAGATCGCTTCGGCGGCTCCACCGAGTGCGTGCTGGCGGGCAAGCACTGCGAGTCGGGCGACGTGCTCGTGCGCCATGCGCTGCTCGCCGACCCGCGGCCCGGCGATGTGATCGTCACCCCCGTCACCGGCGCCTACGGCCACGCGATGGCCAACAACTACAACGGCGTCCCGCGCCCGCCGGTGATCTTCTGCAGGGACGGCGAGGCGCGCGCGGTGGTCAGGCGCGAGAGCTACGAGGATCTGACCGCGCGCGATGTCCGCTAGCGAGCCCCCCCGGGGAGCCGGTGAGGCGCCCCGCTTTCGCGTCGGCCTGCTCGGCCACGGCACGGTCGGCTCAGCCTTCGCCGTGCTGCTGGAGGAACGGGCGGATGAGATCGAACGCTTCAACGGGCAGCGCCCGGTGATCAGCGGCATCCTCACGCGCTCGCAGGGCGACTTCGAGGAGATCATGGCGGGCGCCGACCTGCTCGTCGAGCTGATCGGGGGGATCGAGCCGGCGCGGGAATACCTGCTGATGGCGATGCGCGCCGGGATGGACGTGGTCAGCGCCAACAAGCAGCTGCTCTCCCAGCACGGCGAGGAGCTGTTCGAGACCGCCCGTGCGCACGGCGTGCGCCTGCGGTTCGAGGCCGCGGTCGCGGGCGTGGTCCCGGTCGTGCGCGTGCTCGAGGAGTCGCTGTCGGCGACGCCGATCGAGCGCATCCACGGGATCGTCAACGGCACCACCAACTTCATCCTCACAGAGATGGCCGCCGGCTCATCCTACGCGCAGGCGCTCGCGGAGGCGCAGCGGATCGGCTATGCGGAGGCGGACCCGAGCGACGACGTCAGCGGCCGCGATGCGGCGGCGAAGATGGCGATCCTCGCGCGTCTGGCGTTTGGCACGCCCGTGCACCTCGACGACGTCCACTATGAGGGCATCGAGCGCCTCCACAGCGACGACCTGGAGTTCGCGCGCGAGCTGGGCCTCGGCCTGAAGCTGATCGGCACCGCCGAGCGCCGCCACGGTGGCCTGTCGGTGCGCGTGCACCCGGCGTTCCTGTACGCGGGGCACCCACTGGCGGGCGTCTCCGGGCCGTTCAACGCGGTCACGCTGGAGTCCGAGCCGATCATCGAGATCACGCTGTCGGGCCCGGGAGCCGGCGGGCGCCAGACGGCCAGCGCCGTGCTGGGCGACGTGGTGAGCGTGATGACCGGCGGCGCGCGCCCGCCCGCTCCGCCGCTGGCGCTGCCTCTGATCGAGGACGTCGAGAGCGCCTTCTACCTGCACCTCGACATCGCCGACCGCCCCGGCGTGCTCGCCGCGGTCACGCAGGTCCTGGGAGACCAGGACGTGTCGATCCGCTCGGTCGTCCAGCGCGGACTCGGCG
>JBOGXX010000064.1:0-15196 GCA_050696475.1 Solirubrobacteraceae bacterium
GCTCGCGCGCGGGCGCGCCGTCGTTGCGCACGGCGAGCACGAACGCGCCGTCGGCGCTGCGCAGCGTGACCTCGACTGTGCTGGCGTCGGCGTGCTTGGCGGCGTTGCGCAGCGCCTCGACGAGAACCGACTGGGCGAGCGCCTCGAGGCTCTGCGGGACCTGCTCGGCGCGCCCGTCGAGGACGATCTCCAGATCTGGGTGCAGCGCGCGCAGGCGTTGGAGTTCTTCGGCGAAGGTGACGCTGGTGGGACGCGAGCTGTGCCCGAGCGGCCGCGTCAGCGCGCTGCGCAGATCGGCGAGCGCCAGCTGCACCTCGGCGGCACAGCGGCGCTGGCTGCCGGCGTCGAGCGACTCCTCGCGCGAGAGCACGAGCGAGATCCCGAACAGGCGCTGCACGACGCCCTCGTGAATCTCACGCGCGAGGTCGATGCGCTGCTGCAGCTGGCGGCTCTGCTCGTCGTAGGCCGTCACCTCGCGGGCGACGGAGGCCATCGCGATCGCCTTGCCAAGCGTCCACAGCAGCTGGCGCTCGTCGTCGTCCATCTCCGGCGCGCCGGGTTCGCGCTCGGCGAGCACCACACCGACGTAGCGCCCCGCGGCGGCCATCGGCGTGCAGACGATGCGCACGCCCTCCAGCAGCTCGCGCACCTCGGGCGGGACCTTGAAGTCCTCCGCGCCGACGACTTCGAGGACGCGGTCCTCCATCAGCGAGCGGCGCGCGACGGGCACGGAGTCGATCGTCACGAACAGCTCGGCGAACGGCTCCAGCTCGATACCGTGCGCGCCGACCGCGCGCACGCGCCGGCGGGCGCTGTCGTAGCGGACGAGAATCGCGCGCTTCATCGAGGCCAGACGGCAGATCGCCTCGCAGAGGCTGCTGAAGAAGGCGTCGGGCGGGGAGCCCTCGCCGACGCCGGAGAGCAGGTCGGACATGACCTCGAGCACCTCGATCGGGCCTGCGTCGAGCGGTCCGGGGCTGGGCGAGGCGACGCCGGGCATCTGGGGAGAATCCCACTTCTGGTCCCCGCTCCGCGGCTGAGCCCAAGCCAACCCCCCAAACAGGGGGTGCAGGTCTGGCGCCGAGTCGGTGATGGCGGCGGTGACGAGCACGCTCGCTCTTCGCAACTTCTTAGCGGTCCGTGGTGTCGAGCACCTAGGATCATCCGGCGCGCGCCGGCCGGGCGGGCCCCGCCGCGCAGCCCCGTAAGCCAAGAGGAGTCTCGCCAGTTCCGATGAACCACGATAGCCAGCATGCGGCTTCGTAAGGCCATTCTCTGCGGCATGATCGTCGTGGTGCTCGCGAGCGCCACGACGCTGGCGCTGGCCGCGCGGCGGATCTCGGCCGAGCAGTCCGCGTATACGGCGCCGAGCGCGGGACGCTGCACGCCGAGCAGGCTGAACATCTCGGCGGTGCTGCCTGGAACCAGGCTCGCGGTCTCGCCGCTGCCGGACTCCTACACCGCCTCGCCGGTCACCCAGATCAGCCTGCTGGGAGTCCCGGCGGCGGAGCTCTCGGCGATCCAGGTGAGCGGCTCTGCCACGCGCTCGCATGCGGGCCACCTGCTCCCCTACTCGCAGGGCGACGGCGGCAGCTTCGTGGCGAGCAAGGCGTTCGCCCCGGGTGAGACTGTGACCGTGCGCGGCAAGCTGACCGTGGGCGCCAAGACGCAGCCGTTCGCCTTCCACTTCACCGTCGCCCACGAGGACATCCAGCTCGCGGGCGCGGCGGCCACCGTCGCCAGCGCGACTCCCCGCGACCCGGGCGAGTGGCAGCACTTCCAGTCCGCGCCGGAACTGCGAGCGCCGGTCGTGCTGGCCACGACGCAGTCCGCGGGTACGACGCCGGGCGACCTGTTCGTGGCGCCATACAACGGCCCGGGACCCAGCGGACCGATGATCTTCGAAGCGGGCGGCGACCTCGTCTGGTTCGACCCGCTGCCGGCGGGCCTGGACGCGACCAACCTGCAGGTCCAGCAGTACGACGGCCAGACGGTCCTGACCTGGTGGCAGGGCCACATCCCGCCGCAGGGCTTCGGCCAGGGCGAAGAGATCATCGACAACACCTCCTACCAGCAGATCGCGGCCGTGCACGCAGGCAACGGCTTCCTCGCCGACCTGCACGACTTCCGGCTGACGGCGAACAACACGGCGGTGATGACGGTGTTCGACCCGATCGCGTGCAACCTGTCCTCAGTGGGCGGGCCGAGCGGCGCCGCGGTGACCGACGCGAGCTACCAGGAAATCGACCTGAAGACGGGCCTGGTTCGACGTGAATGGTCGGCGCTGAACCACGTGGCGCTGTCTGACTCCTACAGCACGGCCACCGGATCGAGCATGGCGTGGCCATTCGACTTCTTCCACCTGAACTCGATCGAACCGCTGGCGAACGGCCGGTCGCTGATCTCAGCGCGCAACACCTCGGCGCTTTACGAACTGAACACGCAGACCGGCCAGGTGCTGACGCGAATCGGCGGCAAGCACCCGACGTTCAAGCAGGCGAGCGCGGCCGTCACGGCCTACCAGCACGACGCGAGCATGCTCCCGAGCGGAATGATCAGCGTCTTCGACAACGGCGCCACGCCGAAGGTGCAGCCGGAATCGCGGGCGCTGATCCTGGATCTCAACCCGCGGCGGAAAACAGAGACGGTGGTCGCGGCGTACACGCACAAGAGCCCCTCGCTGTTGGCCGACAGCCAGGGCAACGTGCAGTCGCTGGGAGACGGCAACGTGTTCGTCGGCTGGGGCGCGGAGCCGTATTTCTCGGAATTCACGCCCGGTGGGCAGATGATCTACGACGCGCACATGCACGGCTCCTACCAGTCCTACCGCACCTACCGCTTCCCGTGGACGGCGACCCCCGAGCAAGCGCCGGCGATCGCGGCATCCGCGGCGAGCTCCACGGCCCCGGTGAGCGTGTACGCGAGCTGGAACGGCGCCACCGAAGTCGCCGACTGGCGGGTGCTGGCAGGCACGACGCAGCAGCAGCTGGCGCCGGTCGCGACGGCTGCGCGCAGCGGCTTCGAGACGGAGGTGACAACCCCCGCCCACGAGTCCTACGTGGCCGTGCAGGCGCTCAACCAGGCCGGCGCGGTGATCGGGACCTCCAACACGATCGCGGGGTGATCGGCGACAGATAGCGCTTGGAGTCTCATATTTGGCTTGCCTATGCGCTTGGCGCTTGATACTCTCGCCCTGCTTGGGGTCAACTGGAGGGGTACCCTGAATGGCGACTAGCGATGTGAGCCGAACGCCGCTCAATGCGGACGGGGGGGCGTCCGCACGGGGCGCGAGAGGGGGAACGCGGGCGCCGAAGGGCACTGAGCGCTACCGCCCGCTGCCGACCGGCACGCACGGGCTGCACCCGGAGCTGGTCAAGCGCGACCAGCGCAACCGCCTGCAGAAGGCGATGGTCGAGCTGATCGAGGCGAAGGGCTACCCGGCGGTGCGGATCGTCGACCTGGCGAAGCTCGCGCACGTCTCGCAGCCGACCTTCTACAGCCTGTATGCGGACAAGGAAGGCCTGTTCCTCAGCGCCTACGAGGAGGTCGCCCAGCGGACGGCGAAGACCGTCATCGACGCCTATGCAGCTGACGGCTCAGCCCACGAGCGACTGCGGCTGGCGATCCGCGCCTTCGCGTCACTGGCGGCGCGCGAGCCGGAGACGACCTCGCTGCTGGTGCTCGGAGCCTTCGGTGCGGGCGCCAGGGCGCGGGAGCGGCGCAGGCTCGCGATCGCCGCACTCGAGCGCGCCATCCAGGCGATGCGCGACGGCGACACCCGGGCGCAGCCGACCGACCTGACGCTCAAGTTCGTCCTGGGCGGCATCCGCGAGGTGACCGCGGCGCGGCTGCGCGAGGGGCGCGCGCAGGAGCTGCCGGAGATCGCAGAGGAACTGGCGGCGTGGGCGGGGTGCTACCCGCGCCGCGTGCCGCCCGCGCTCGAGGCGCCACCGGCGAGTCCCGAGGACTCGCCGGGCGCAGGCGCCCCGCCGGCCTCCGAGCGCGCGCGACGCGCGGAGGGACGTCTGCCCAGCGGCCGCAGCGACCTGCCACGGCAGTTCGTCGTAAAAAGCCAGCGCGAGCGGATCGTGGACGCGACCGCGGCGATCGTCGCCGAACAAGGACTGGCGGCGCTGACGATCCCGGAGATCACGCGGCGGGCAAACGTCTCCAACCAGACCTTCTACGACATCTACTCCTCCAAGCACGAGGCGTTCCTGGGAGCGCAGAAGGTGGGCATGCACCAGGCGCTGGGGATCGCGGTGCAGGCGTACGAGGCACAGGGCGAGGACTGGGCGCGCGCGGTCGATGCCGGCGCACGCGCGCTGCTGGAATACCTGGCCTCGGAGCCGGCGCACGCCCACCTGACGCTCGTGGACACGTTCGCTGCGTGCCCGGAGGCGATCGAGATCCGCAACGCGGGCGTGAGCGCCTTCGTTTCCTATCTGAGACCGGGCTACGCGCTCAGCGGCGCGAGCGGCGAGGTTCCGGCGATCGCCGCGGAGGCGGTGGCCGGTGGGATCTGGCAGGTGCTGCACCACTACATCGAGAACGACTGCCTCGGCGGGCTGATCGGCGCCGCCCCGCAGCTGACGTACTTCGCGCTGAGCCCGTTCCTCGGGACGGCGCGGGCGGCCGAGGTGGCCCGCGGGCGATCGACGGACTAGCGCGCGAGGCGCAGGTAGGCGAGCACGGCCAGCACGCGGCGGTGGTCGTCGTTGCAGGCTGGCAGCTCGAGCTTGGCGAAGATGTTGGTGATGTGCTTCTCCACAGCGCCCGGAGTGACGATCAGGCTCTCGGCGATCGCGGTGTTGGAGCGCCCCTCGGCCATCAGCGCGAGCACCTCCTGCTCGCGCGGGGTCAGACCGGAGAGCGGCTCGGTGGCGCCACCCCGGGGGGCGAGCAGCTCCGCGACCACCTGGCGGTCGAGCACCGTCCCGCCGCCGGCGACGCGGTGCAGCGCGTCGAGGAACGCCCTGACATCACCGACGCGCTCCTTGAGCAGGTAGCCGATTCCGGCGCTGTCGGCGCCGATCAGCTCGCTCGCGTAGGCGGTCTCGACGTACTGCGAGAGGACGAGCACCCCGAGCTGGGGGCGGCGCCGGCGGGCCTCGATCGCGGCGAGCAGGCCCTCGTCGCTGTGGGTCGGCGGCAGGCGCACGTCTACGATCGCCAGGTCCGGCTTGTGTCCGGCGATCGCGCGCAGCAGCGCCGGGCCGTCTTCGACCTGGGCGACGACCTCGATCTGGCTCTCGCGCAACAGCGCGACGAGCCCTTCGCGCAGCAGCGCGAGATCCTCGGCGATCACGACGCGCAAGGCAACCTCGCCTCGAGCACGGTCCCGCCGTCGCGCGGGCTCTCAACGCGCAGGTTGCCGTCGAGCGCCTCCACGCGGGCGCGCAGCCCCGCGAGGCCCGAGCCGCTCGGGTCCGCTCCGCCGCGCCCGTCGTCGCCGACGATCACCAGCAGCGAGCGGTGTTCGTCCACGAGCGTGATCCAGCTGCGGCGCGCGCGGGCGTGCTTGACCGTGTTGGTCAGGGCCTCGGCGATCACGAAGTAGGCGGCGCTCTCGATCGCCGGGGCGAGCCCGCCGCGCGTGCGAGCGTCGATCGCCGTTCCCAGCCCGTAGCGCGCGGACAGCGACTCGACCCCCGCCACGAGGCCGCGGTCGGCCAGCAGTGGCGGCACGATCCCCCTGGCCAGGTTGCGCAGCTCGCTGATCGCGTGCTGGGCCTCGCGCTGGGCGTCGAGGATCAGGCCGCGGATCTCCGGCCGGTCGTGAACCCGCAGCTCCGCCCGTCCCAGCTGCAGCGTGAGCGCGACCAGCCGCGCCTGCGCACCGTCGTGCAGGTCGCGCTCGATCCGCCTGAGCTCGGCCGCCTGGGCGTCCACGGCCTGGCGGCGCGTGCGCGTGAGCATGTCGATCCTGGCGCGCAGCGCGCGCCGACCGCGCGCCACGAGCACGCGGTCGTGCAGCGCGATCAGCGAGTAGGCGCTGCCGGAGGTCGCGAGGCCGAGCAGCGCCCATGCCGGCCAGAAGGTCTGCACGCCGGCGAGCAGCCATGTCAGCAGCCAGGTGAATATGAGGATCACCGCGGCGGCCCCGACGAGCGCCCACACGCACGCCACCCGGCGCACTGCGCCCCGCGGCTTGCGCCAGACCCAGCTCGCGCTGAAGTCGAGTAGCACGAGGTCGCCCAAGCCCAGCCACGCCCATGCCGGCCAGAAGTAGCCCTGGCCGCTGAGCGCCCAGATGGCGAGAAGCAGAACGGAGCTGAGGAGGGCCAGGCGGCGCACGAGCGAGCGTGCGTATTCGCCGATCGAGAGCCCGGCGGCCAGCGCCGGCATCCAGCGGCGGGGGCTGACGCTCTGCGCAAGCGAGAGCTCGAGGGAGATTCGCGCCCGTGAGGACATGGGTCATATGCTTGCACCCGTGAGGGATCTCCCCGGAACGGACCTCGCGGCCCGGAATGCGCGAGCCCGCCACGATGGATCCTGAGGCATTCAGAGAGGCGCTCGCAAGCGTCTGTACGCCGGTCTCGGTGGTCAGCAGCCACCACGACGAACGCCCGCACGGCACCACGGTCAGCGCCTTCTGCTCGCTGTCCCTGGAGCCGCCGCTGGTGCTCGTCTCGCTCGCGCGCACGTCGGACCTGCTGGCGATCGTGACCGAGTCGCGCGTGTTCGGGATAAACGTCCTCAGCATTGGCCAGCAGGATCTGGCGGTCAACTTCGCGCGCAAGGGACCGGACAAGTTCGACGGCGTCGAATGGGAGCTCGACCGAGGCGTGCCGCGCATCCTCGGGGCTGCCACCTGGCTCGTGTGCAAGCTCGAGCAGTTGCACGAGGGCGGCGACCACCTGATCGCAGTCGGGCGCGTGCAGCACGCCGCTAGCGGGCCCGGCAACCCGCTGCTCTACCGCTACCGGGAGTTCGGGACGATGACCCGTATCTCGGGCGGAGAGCTGTGAGCGCCGCCTGAGGTGAATGACCGGCTACAGCGCCTTTAGGGCCAGTCGCTCCGGAGCGACCCGCTGCACGTCCCAGACCAGGCCTGCGCGCTCGAGCGCTGCGATCAGCAGGCCGGAGAGATCCAGCTCGCGCCACCCCATGCCGTGGAACGCGGAGGTGGGAAAGGCGTGGTGGTTGTTGTGCCAGGCCTCGCCGAGGGAGAGCGGCGTCAGCCACCGCAGGTTGCGGGAGTGATCCTTGGTGTCAAAGCGCCGGCGCCCGAAGAAGTGGCACAGCGAGTTGATGCTGTAGGTCACGTGGTGCAGGACGAGCATCCGCACGACGCCCCCCCACAGCATTCCCTCCAGGCCGGTTGCGAGCGTGCCGCCGAGCAGCACGCCGAGCCCGAACGGGATCGCGAAGCCGAGCAGCGACCACAGCAGGAAGCTCGTGTCGATGAAGCAGACGACCGGATCGGCCAGCAGGTCCGGCGCGAAGCGCTCGCGGGCGCCGCGCTGGGTGTGATCGAACAGCCAGCCCAAGTGCGCGTGCACGAGGCCGCGCAGCGCGCCGCGCAGGCCGCCGCCGTGACCGACGTGGGGGCTGTGGGGGTCCCCGAAGCGGTCGGAGTAGGCATGGTGCTTGCGGTGGTCGGCCACCCATGAGATCGCGGGTCCCTCGACGGCCATCGTCCCGAGCACCGCCAGCAGCCCGCGCAGCGCGGGCGAGGTCTTGAAGCTGCGGTGCGTGAGCAGCCGGTGCAGGCCGACCGTGACGCCCAGCCCGGTGGGCACGTACATAATCAGGAAGATCGCGATGTCGCGCCAGCGCAGCTCGTGATTCCAGGCCTGCCAGCCTGCCAGTCCGAGCGCCAGCGGCGGCACGGCGGTGATCACCGCGGTGATCGTCCGGTCGAGGCTCTCCATGACCGGCACCTGGATCTCCTCGGGCGCGGGCCCCTCGCGCGGCCCGACAGCGTCGGCGGGCGCGGCGGCACGCTCGCCATCCGGCCCAGCGGCAGGCTGGGGGGCGCCCGACGGTGCGGTGGTGGCGCTCATTCCCCTGCAATCGTGAGCCATGTGCGTGCGGGTGTCGATCCGGGCGCCCACCGGGCGCCGTGGGGCTGTCCCCCGTCAACGGGGTGGGGGTAACCCGAGTGGACGCGGCGTTCAGCCGCCGCGAACGTCGAGCACGATCTTGCCGGTCGCGCGACGCTCGTCGAGGAGCTTCAGCGCGTCGCCGGCACGCTCGAGCGGGAAGCGCTCGCCGATCACGGGCGAGACGACGCCGTCGTCGACCATGCGATTGATCGCCGCTCCGTTCTCGCGGTTCAGATCGGGCTTGCCCATCACGTACGCTCCCCAGCCGGCGCCCACGACCTCGGTGTTCTTCAGCAGCAGCCTGTTGACGCGCACCTCGGGGATCGATCCGCCGGTGAACCCGACGACGACCAGGCGCCCCCCCTCGCGCAGGCAACGCAGGCTGTCGGTGAAGCGCTCGCCGCCAACGGGGTCGAGCACCACGTCCACACCACCGCCGGAGCGCTCGAGGACCTCGTCCTTCCAGCCGCCGTCCACGAGCACCGTCTGATCGGCCCCGGCCGCCAGCGCAACCTCGCGCTTGGCCTCGCTGGAGACGAGCGCGATCGTCTTCGCGCCCACACCTCTGGCGACCTGCAGCGTCGCGGTACCCACGCCGCCGGCCGCGCCGTGGACGAGCACGGTCTCGCCCTGCTGCAAACGCCCGCGCGCCACCAGCGAGAAGTAGGCGGTGTGGTAGTTGAGGATCAGCCCTGCGCCCTGGGCGAAGTCCAGCCGCTCGGCGAGCCCGAACACGAAGAACTCGGGAGCCACAACGGTCTCGGCGAAGCCGCCGAGCGCGCAGAACGCCGCCACCCGCTGCCCGACCTCGACCTGCGCCCCGGGCGGGGCGCTCAGCACGGTACCCGCGACCTCGCTGCCGGGCACGAACGGCAGCGGCGGTTTCAGCTGATAGCGCCCGCGCGTCTGCAGCAGCTCCGGGAAGGAGACGCCGGCCGCGTGCACCTCGACGAGCACGCCGGAGCCGGGCGTGAGCATGTGTGAGGGCTCGGGCTCGGGCAGATCGACGAGCGCCAGCGCGCTGGCCGGCCCGGACTCCTCCACGATCTGGATGGCGCGCATCGCGGGGAGTATCTCGGAAATGTCCAGCGCGCGGCGCCGTGCCCGGCCGGCCCGCAAGCGGACCGGCCGGGGTTCTGGCAGCGCTGTCGGCGCGCGAGCGCCTACGGAACGGATACGCCCTTGCTCGGCGGAGCCTGCTGGGCGACCGTGTACGGCGTGATCGGCGAGCCGGCCGTGGGGTCGGTGACCAGCGGTCCACCGAACAGCACGATCTTGCCGTTTCGCACCTGACCCATCTCGACGCCGCCGTAGCCGCCGTGTTCGCTCTTGCTGTAGCGGAACGGCACCAGGCCGGGCCCGGACAGTTCCTTGCCTTTTTCGTTGAGCACGTCGATCAGCTTTTCGCGGGTGAGGTTCTTGCCGGCGAGCTCGAGCGCCTGCGCGAGCGTGTACGCGGTTGCCATGCCGTACTCGACGTTGCCGTCGAACGGGGCGCCCGCGTCGTACTGATCGTGGATTTTTTTGAACAGCGCGATCCACGGGTTGGACGTGTCCGAGGAGGACGGCAGGTAGCCATCGGTAATCGCCCCTTCGATCAGTTCGGTCCCGGCCTTGCCCTTGGAGAAGGTTTTCAGCAGCCCGCCGACCGTCGTCGGGTCGATGCCGACGCTGGAGATCACCAGCTGGGGTTTGTAGCCGAGCGTGAACGAGGCCAGCTGACCGAGCGCTGTGTAGATCGGAACGGTGAAGTCGACGACGACTTCGGCGCCCGCGGCCTTCAGTGCCGTGATCTGGGGCGCCACGTTGGTGACCCCGGACTGATAGGGCTGTGTCGAGACGATCTGGCTGGAGGCCACCTCGTCCTGGATCCCTTCCAGGCCGCCTTTGCCGAAGTCGTCATCCTGGTAGAAGACGCCGACCTTCTTGCCGGCGAAGTGCTCCTTGATGTACTGCCCCAGGATCTTGCCCTCGATCGTGTAGTTCGTCTGCCAGCCGAACGTCCACGGCCGCGAGCTGCCGTTGTCCCAGCACTTGCAGCCGGAGGCGACGAACAGGTCGGGCACTTTCGAGCTGTTGAGGAAACCGACGACCTTCGTGTGAGTCGGCGTGCCCAATCCCTCGAAGATGCCGAACACTTTGTTGTTGAGGATGAGTTCGTGCACGACGCTGACGGTCTTCGTCGGGTTGTATTCGTCGTTCTTGATGATCAGGTGGATCTTGCGTCCGTAGATTCCGCCCTCGGCGTTGATGTAGTCGAAGAAGGCCTGCGAGGCGGGTGCGATCTCGCTGTAGCCGGGCGCGGCCGGCCCGGTGAGGGGTTGGTGGGTACCGAACGTGATGCTCGTCGCCGTCACGCCGGGAGCGCTGGAGCTACCGCTGCTGCTCGAGCCACAGCCCGCGATCGCCAGCGCCGCGACGACGACGCAGATGATCCCCACTGCTCTCGTTTTGTGCCTGTCTGCTCTCATGTGCTTGCTCCTCCTGATCCTGATGTTGGGTGTCTGTCAAGTTCCTCTCGAGCCTGGCCTTCGACGCACCAGGCCCACGATCGTGTGCAGCCCGCCCTGGATTCCGCTCGGCCACACGAGCATTGCAGCTATCAGGACGAGCCCGTATATGGCGAGTGGCAGGTTGTTGGAGACGTTGCTCGAGAGCGAGAACGAGTGGGCGATGTCATCCGCCCAGCCGGGCAGCAGCACGAGCACAACGGCGCCCCAGATCGCGCCGAGCTGGGAGCCGAGCCCGCCCAGCACGATCGCGGTGAGCAGCGACAGCGAGAGCTCCAATTCGAAGGCTCCGGGCGCGGCCAGTTGCAGGACGACCGCCAGCAGCCCGCCGCCGAGCCCGGCGCACGCGGCGCTGACCACGAACGCGAGCGTCTGCACGCGTCCCACGTGCAGACCGCAAAGCGACGCGGCGATCTCATCGTCGCGCACCGCGCGGAAGCAGCGCCCGACGCCGCTGCGCACGAGGTTGTTCATCGCGAACACCACCACCAGCGCCCCCACCCCCGCGATCCACGCCTCCCATCGCTCCAGCGGAAAGCCCGCACCCAGCCACGACGGGACCGTCGGCGGTTCGATCGTCAGCCCGTTGGCCCCGCCGAACGCGCCCGGGTACCTCTCCGCGAGCGCCGGCAGGCCGATCGCGAACGCGAGCGTAGCGCCTGCGAGGTAGGGGCCACGCAGGCGCGTGGCGGCAGCGCCAACGAGCGTGCCGACGAGCGCGGTCACCAACACCGCCGCGACCAACGCCGGGACGAGCGCCCAGTGTTCGTTGCCGACGAGCAGCGTGACCGTGTACGCGCCGAGCGCCATCAGCGCGCCGTGGCCGAGGGAGATCTGCCCGCTGAGCCCGGTGAGCACCGTCAGCCCGGCGAGCACGACGAAGTAGTAGCAGCCGCTCGCCAGCTGTAGGTCGTTGTATTCGCTGAGGGCCTCGCTGGCCACGAGCAGCGCCGCGGCGGCGAGCACGACGATCCCGAGCGAGCGCAGCAGCGTGCTCGAGGGCGCCCGCCCCCGCCATGCGCGGATCCTCGCCGCCGCCTCATCCGGAGCGCTCATACGCGCCGCTCGCGAGTTGTCGAGAACAACCCTCCGGGACGGATCATCAACACCGCGATCAGCACCACGAGCGCCGCGAGCGTGACCAGCGATGCGCCCTCGTAGCCCGAGACGTAGGAGAGCACCAGCCCGAGCACGATCCCGCCGACGACCGCGCCGGGCGGACTGTCCAGCCCACCGAGCACGGCGGCGGTGAACCCGAAGATCAGAATCGGGTCGAACTGGGTGGGGCCGACGAACACCGACGGTGCGACGAGCACTCCGGCGAGCGACCCAACGAGCGCGGCGAACGCCCAGCCGAGCGTGAACATCCGCCCGACGCGCACGCCCAGCAGGCGCGCGACCTCCGGCGCCAGCGCCGACGCCCGCATCTTCAGCCCCAGCGGCGTGTAGCGGAACAGCACCGCGAGCCCCGCCGCGACCGCGAACACGACGAGCACCGTGAAGGCGTCGTTGGGCGCGAACAGCAAACGCGTGCTTCCGACCTCGTAGCCGCGGATCGAGAACGCGGGCGGAAACGAGCGCGGCGTGTTCCCCCAGATCATGCCCGCGAGCGCTTCCAGCAGGATCAGCAGACCGAGCGCGACGATCACCGCGTTCAGCGGCCGGCCGCCCTCGACCCGGCGCATCAGCACGCGCTCGATGATCGCCCCGAGCAGCAGCCCGCTCGCGAGCGCGACCGCGAAGCCCAGCCAGTAGGAGCCGGTCGAGCCGATCACATCCGAGGCGATGAAGGTGGTGATCATCAGCATCCCGCCCTGCGCGAAGTTCACGATCCGCGTGGCCCTCCAGATCAGCACGAGCGCCAGCGCCACCGCCGCGTACACGGCGCCGGTTGAGATGCCGTTGAGCGTCAGATCGATGAACCTCGTCATGCTCAGAACCCCAGGTAGGCCTTGCGCAGGGCCTCGTCTGCGGCTACGACCTGGGCGTCGTCGTCGGCCACGACGCGACCCAGGTTGAGCACGATGCCGCGGTCGGCTATCGACAGCGCGCTGCGCGCGTTCTGCTCGACGAGCAGCACTGCCAGACCGCGCTCAGCGGCGAGGGTGCGGATCAGCTGCATGATCTGTGCGCTCACGATCGGCGCGAGTCCGAGTGAGGGCTCGTCGAGGAGCAGGACCCGCGGCGCGGCCATCAGCGCACGGCCGATCGAGAGCATCTGGCGCTCGCCGCCGGAGAGCGAACCGGCGAGCTGCGTGCGCCGCTCTCCCAGCGGCGGGAACAGCTCATACATCTCTCCCAGTGAGACCGTCCTGGCGCCACGCCAGAGCCCTCCCAGCCGCAGGTTCTCCTCGGTCGAGAGCTCGGTGATGACGCCGCGGCCCTCGGGCACGTGCGCGAGTCCGCGACGTACGACGTCCTCGACCGCCGAGCCCAGGATGTCCTCTCCGTAGAGCCGCACGCGTCCGGCACTCGCACGCACGAGCCCGGAGATCGTGCGCAGCAGCGAGGTCTTGCCGGCGCCATTGGCGCCGAGCACGGCGGTCACGCTGCCCTCCTGCACCGCGAGCGTGACCCCATCGACCGCCCGCACCGCCCCGTAGTCGGTGCTGAGCTCCTCGATCTCCAGCGGCCCGGCGGCGCTCACGACTCGGCTCCGTCGGCGACGGCGAGCCCGTCGGCGTGCGCCTCTTTGCCCAGGTAGGCCTCGAGCACCGCCCGGTCGCGCCCCACCGTCGCGGGGTCCCCGTCGGCGATCACACGACCGAAGTCCAGCACCACGACGCGGTCGCACACGGACATCACGAGATCCATCCGGTGCTCGACGAGCATCACCGCCATCGAGCCTCGCAGTGCACGAATCCGCTCGCCCAGCTCGCGCATCTCCTCGGCGCCGAGTCCACCCGCGGGCTCGTCGAGCAGCAGCAGCTCGGGTTCGCCGACGAGCGCCCGGGCGAGCGCGACCCGCTTCTGCACGGCGTAGGGCAGCGTCGGCGGAAGCCTCGCGGCGACGTCCTCGCAGTCGAGCTCGACCAGCATCCCTCGCGCCCGCTCTCGCAGCGCGCGCTCATCACGATCGGAGCGCGGCAGGCCCAGGAGCGCACTGGCGATACCCGCGCTTCGAAAGCGCTGGGCTCCGAGCATCACGTTCTCCAGCACTGTCAGCCGCGGGAACAGACCGACGCCCTGCAGCGTGCGGGCGATCCCCAGCCCGGCGAGGCGGTTGGTGCGCACCCTCGTGAAGTCCCGGCCCTTCCAGGTGAGCGTTCCGGAAGTCGGTCGCTCAAAGCCACAGATCACGTTGAACAACGTCGTCTTGCCGGCGCCATTGGGGCCGATGACGCCAAGAACCTCACCGGCGCGCACCTCAACAGAGACGCTGTCCAGCGCGGTGATGCCGCCGAAGCGCACCGTCAGCTCCCGCGCCGCGAATGCCACGCCCCGGGGAGGACTCTGCTCCGCTCCCATCGCGTCGGTAAGTTACACGCTACGGCCGCTGTCTCAATGCCAGCACGACACGGGTCGGCTGGGCGCGCACGGCGCGATCAGTCATAGCGGGCGACGGTGAAGCCGATCAGCACCGGCACGTTGACCGCGAAAACGATCAGCGAGAGCGTGAGCACGACGAGCGGACCGCCGCTCGTGTGGTTGCGCAGAAACACGTACTCGATCATGCCGGCGATCAGCACGTACGCCAGCAGCGCCCACTTGCCGATCTCGACCATCCGCTGCCAGTGAAAGCCCTCGACGCGCGAGAGCATCAGCAGGTTCACCACGAACACCACCGCCGACGCCGCCAACAGCCCCACCGCGGGGCCGAGCGGAACGTGTTTGGGAAGGTGGGCGGAGAGGTAGATTCCCGCGACCAGCACCAGCCCGAGCGAGAGCATCCCGAGCGCTGTCACGGGCGGTAGCCGGATACCGTCGGGCGGCTCGTTCGCGCTCATCCTGAAGCCAGCTTCGTCATGATCACGAGCGTCGCGACCTGCATCAGGCCGGTGGCGCCGGCGGTGTAGATGAACCGCTTCATCAGCCGCTCGATCACCGCGGGATTCGGCTGGGGCTTCTTCAGCTCGGTCAGCACGGCGATGTTCGCCGGCTCGAGCAGACCCAGGGCGATGACGGCCATGACGCCCACAACGATGAAGCTGGCGACGACCCAGCCGTGCAGCGGGTCCACCGTCAGGTTCGTCCCCAGATGCGTAGACAGCTGCCAACCGGCCGCAAGCGTCACGGTGACGACGGTCGGCATGATCAGCACCATCTTCGGCATCAACCGCGTCGTGAACTCGACGCGCGCCGGGATCGAGAGCTTGCCCATGATCGGCCCCAGGACGAAGCCGAGGAACAGATCGATCACCGTCCAGGCTGCCCCGCCGACGACGTGCAGGAACTCCAGCGGCCACAGTTTGTTGGCCGCGATGCCGGCGATCAGCAGAGCGAGCACGACCGCGACGATCAGCAGCCCGGCGCGGGGCACGATCTGGAAGTCAGGGCGCACCACTGGGGCTGAAGGCAGCTCTCCCTCGACGACCCCCGGAGCACCGATGGCGACATCGGCCATGAGGTGAATCTAGCGCGTCGGCAGGCGGAACGTCGGCAGGCGGAACGCTAGCCCCGCGTGCGGCTCGAGCA
>JBOGXX010000065.1:0-11154 GCA_050696475.1 Solirubrobacteraceae bacterium
TGCTCTCGATCGGGATCTTCTTCACGTTGATGATCCTCGGGCTTGCGTCGAACCTGCCGCACACGCTCGCCTCGGGCCTGGAGGCCCACGGTGTGGCGGCGAGCGCAGCCGGCAGCGCCTCGCACACGCCGCCGGTGTCGGTGCTGTTCGCGGCCTTCCTGGGCTACAACCCGGTCGAACACCTGCTCGGCACGCACGTGCTCTCGACGCTGTCGGCGTCCAGCCGGGCGACGGTGACCGGGCGCTCGTTCTTTCCACACCTGATCTCCCTGCCGTTCAGCACCGGCCTGCACGAGGCGTTCGCGTTCGCGGTCCTCGCCTGCCTGATCGCGGCCGGCGCGTCGCTGATGCGCGGCGGCAAATTCCACTACGTCGAGCTCCCCGCCGGCGCCGCCCAGGGCAACGACGACGGCGCGCTCGAGTCTCCGCTCGGCGAGCTCAGCTGATCGTCGAGCGGGCGCAGAGGGCACGCTGATCCTCGCGCCCGCCGCACCCTGACCGGAGGGATATAACGAGGGAAACACGAAAGGACTTTGAGATGAAGATCGGACGGTTGCTGCTGCGTCTTTCCGTGGGCGGTTTCTTTCTCGGGCACGGCACGCAGAAGCTCTTCGGCTGGTTCGGCGGCCATGGCCTCGACGCCACCGCTGAAGGCTTCGAGCAGATGGGGTTGCGGCCCGCAAAGGCGAACGCGATTGCTGCCGGCGCCGCTGAGGCGGGCGGCGGTGCGCTGCTAGCTGTCGGTCTGGCCACTCCGCTCGCGGCCTCTGCTCTTACAGCGACGATGATCACGGCGATCAAAACGGTGCATATCAAGAACGGGCCGTGGGTGAGCAACGGCGGCTACGAGTACAACGTGGTGCTGATCGCCGCCGTGCTGACGCTCGTTGAGGCCGGACCTGGCGGCCTGTCGCTCGATGCGGCGCTCGGACGTGAACGCTCAGGCGCCGGCTGGACGATGGCGGCGCTCGCGGCAGGCGTGACAGGGGCCGCCGGCGCGCACCTGGTTGCCCGCTCATCTCCTGCCCCGGTGGCGGGCGCGCCGGAGTCCCCCGCGCCCGAGCCCACGGCGGATGCCGTAGCTGCAGAGCAATAGAGAGAGCGCACAGTGATGTCGGCGACGCCGACCCGGAGGCGGAAGCGCTGATCACCGCGCCGGGTCGGCCGCAGCATGCCCGTGCGGCGGGACTCGCAAGCGGCGAGCACCGCGCTCGGTCCCGGCCACTGCATGGCCGGGATCCAAGGCGCGCTCACTGCGAAGTGAGGTGTGAACTGCGGGCGGCTCAGGAGGGCGGTGTGAACTGCGGACGGCTCAGCCGTCGACCTCGACGATGTCGCCGATCGCGAGCATCTCGAAGACGGTGTGAGCGGCTTCGATCGGCAGCTCGACGCAGCCGTTGGACTGCGGGAACCCATACGATTCGCGAGGGTAGCCGTGGACGGCGTCGCCGCCGTTGAAGTAATTGACCCAAGGGACGTCCGACACGTCGTATTTGGTGCCGTCGACGTCTTCGCCGGCCATCGTCGTCGACACCAAGCGCGAGTAGATGGGGAAGATTCCTCGTTCGGTTTCAGCCCCGGGAACACCTGTGTTGGCGGGCGTGCTGAAGACGACGCGGCTGCCGCGGTGGACCTCGAGCGTCTCTGGCAGCGACTCGGAGACCGTTACCCACGTGTAGGGGGACCGGGTGCGCCTGTTGACGGTCTCGTCGTGGAGCAGCGCGGCCCAGGTGGCGGCGTTCACTTCGCCCGTCGGTTGCATCCCGTTGTCCTCCTGGTAGACCTCGAGCGCGCCCTCGGTGGTCGCGTCGAGCGTGCCCATCTTCGTGGGCGGAGCGTCGGCCGGACGGGGCGCGAGCGCGCCTCGCGGCGGGTGGAAGGCGTGCTCGGCGGCTTCGCTGCGTGTCTGCGGACCAGGGGCATAGTGCACGTCGTAGAGCGGGCGCAGCTTGGCGGGCAGATAGCCCAGGCGCGCGAGCGCCTGCTGCAGGCTGGCGATCGACGGGCAGCTGACCTTCAACCCGAGCGTCTGTTTACGCCCGAGCTGTGTGTGCCCGGTGGAGCTCGTGCGCGCCCAGACGGTCAGCGCGTAGCTCGAGCACGGCTGCAGTGTGGAGACCGGCGTGAAGAGCTCCGAGTCGCCGACGATCGTCCACTTGCCGGCAACCTTGGGGACGAGCATCGGCGTGGGGGAGCTCGGCGACACCGGCGCTGTCAACGTGACGGCGATCGGATCGGTCCCATTGGCGATCTTGCGGCTCGGCAGCGCCGCAAGCTGCGTGCGGGGCAGCGGAGACGCCGCAGCTGTGGCGTCGTCGGGGCGCGAGCCAAGCAGGCCGCCGACGTTCTGACCCTGAACCGAGAGACCGACGGTCGCGACGACGGCGATGACAATGACCGTCAGCACAAGAATCAGCCCGCGCTTCATAGAGAGCAGAGGCTAACGCATGGCCTCCCCGCCACCTGCAGGTCCGTCCCATCTCTGCACCGCCGCCGGGCGGCCTCACGAGAGCTCACGGTGAGGACTCGTGGGCGCGACGGCTGCGGGTACCCTTCTCGAGGTCCATGGCGCACGACGGTAGAGCGATCGAGACGTTCACGAGCTGGGACGGACTCGAGATCGCCTATCGGAGGTGGGGGCAGGGGGACGGCCTCGCGCCTGCGGTGGTGCTCCACCACGGCTTCGTCGCAGACGCTGACTCCAACTGGGTGGCGCCGGGGGTGGTCAAGGCCCTGGTCGCGGCCGGGCGCGAAGTGCTGGCGCCGGACGCCAGAGGCCATGGGCGCTCGCAGAAGCCGCACGACCCCCGGCGCTACGGCGAGCAGCGCATGGCGCGCGACCTGGGCGTCCTGATCGAGCTGGTGGGCGCCTCGCAGGTGGATCTCGTGGGGTACTCGATGGGCGCGGTCGTCTCGCTGATCTTCGCCGTGGGCGAGGAGCGGGTGCGACGGCTGGTCGTCGGTGGCGTGGGCTCGGGCGTGCTGGAGTGTGGGGGAGTGGACCGTCGCGCGGTCTCCAACGAGGCGATCATCCACGCGCTGAGCGTTGATGACCCCCTCACCCTGGAGCGCTCGCCGGCACTCGCGTTGCGCCGGTTGGCCGACGCGCTCGGCGCCGACCGCAGGGCGCTCGTCGCGCAGGCGAGGTCGATCTATCGGGGTCAGATCGCGCTCGCGCGAATCGCGGCGCCGACGCTGGTGCTGGCCGGTGACTCAGACCCACTGGCGCTCAGACCGGAGGTGCTCGTGGCGGCGTTGGCGGACGCGCGGCTGCAGATGCTCAGGGGCAACCACATGCAGGCGATTGCCGACCCGGGCCTCGCGCGCGCAATCGTTGAGTTCCTTCGGTGAGCGACGCTGGCGCCGGCCGGCTGAGATGAGCTTCGCCGAAATCGTGGCGATCGCCGCGGCGGGGCTGGCGGCCGGCGCGATCAACACGCTGGTGGGCAGCGGCACGCTGATCACCTTCCCGATTCTGCTGGCGTTTGGATACGCGCCGGTGACGGCGAACGTGTCGAACACGATCGGGCTGGTGCCGGGATCTGTGTCCGGGGCGATCGGCTACCGGCGGGAGCTGGCCGGTCAGCGCGGGCGGATCGTGCGTCTCGGTGGGGCATCGGTCGCCGGCGGCATCACCGGCGCGGTGTTGCTGCTGGTGCTTCCAGCCTCGGCGTTCAATGCGATCGTCCCGGGGTTCATCGCGATCGCGCTGGTCCTGACCGTGCTCCAACCTCGCCTTGCACGATGGCTGCTCAGAGGCAAAATCGAGCTGGAGCGCCGGGGCGCGGTGCTGGTGGCGCTGGCGGTCTACGTGACCGGCGTCTACGGCGGCTACTTCGGCGCGGCCCAGGGGATCTTGCTGCTGGCGATCCTCGGTGTCGCGCTGGCGCAGGACCTCCAGCGCACGAACGCCCTGAAGAACGTGCTGGCGGGGTTGGTGAACGGGGTTGCGGGGGTCTACTTCATGCTTGCGGCGCACGTGGACTGGGCGCCTGCGGCGATCATCGCGGCCACCTCGATACTCGGCGCACAACTCGGAGCGCGCTACGGCCGGCGCCTGTCGCCCGACGCCCTGCGTGCGATCATCGTGATCGTCGGCGTGTTCGCGATCGTGCGGCTGCTCGAGTGAGGTCAGCTGCCGGGGCGCGCGAGATCGCGCAACGAGCGACGCTGCACGCCGTCTGCGTCGAAGTTCTCCGGCGCCAGCCAGGACTCGTAGTCGCGGCGGATCGCCGGCCAGTCCCCGTCTGTGATCGCAAACCAAGCGGTGTCGCGATTGCGGCCCTTCACGATCAAATGCTTGCGGAAGACGCCCTCGAAGGCGAACCCGAAGCGCTGGGCCGCTCGCCGGGACGCCGCGTTCAGGGCGTCGCACTTCCACTCCAGGCGACGGTAACCGAGGTCCTCAAAGGCATGACGCGCGAGCAGGTAGATCGCCTCGGTCGCCGCGGTGGTGCGTCGCAGCCGTGGCGCAAACCAGATGTGGCCGATCTCGATGACTCCAAACTCGGGCGTGATGCGCATGTAGGCCGCCCATCCCAGGGGCAGCCGATCGCCTGCAGGCACCAGCGCAAAGTAGTGGGGATCATCAGAGCCCTCGGCCCACAGGAGCATCTGGCGCAGGTGATCGACGCTCTCGTACGGCCCATCAGCGAGGTAGGTCCAGATCGAGGGGTCGCCGTGGGGTGCGTGAGAGACGGCGTAGAGGGAGTCCGCATCGGCGGCGGCGTCGAGCGGTCGCAGCCGCACGTGTGCGCCCGTGAGCGAGGTGCGCGTGGGCCTTCGCGCCGGGGTCCATTGAACCCGAGGGCCAAGGGGGAGTGCGCTTGACACAAGCCCCGCCGATCTCACCAGCCGCAGACCGAGAGGAAACGCATCGAGCCGACCAGCTCCACGTTCTCGGCGGACATCACGCCGATGCTAGCGAGGGCCCCGGATCCCACAACAGGCCGCCGCCTGATTCCAGACCACCGCCTCCGAGCCGGACCAGCAGAGCGATCCTCCCGGTCACACCGAGCGCAGCAACCATGCTTGCGGGACAGCGGCGCCAGGAGTTTGCAGCGTCGAGGGTTGCCCGCCCTGCCCACGCGCGCGGAGCTCAGACCCGACAAGCGTCCGCGCGCGACAGCAGCAGCTCGCGCTCGCGGTCGTTGTCGCACAGGTCGGCTGCGCGAACGAACTCCTCGCGCGCCTCTAGCTCTAGCAGCCGCCCCAGGCGCACGAGCAGGTCGCCGCGCACGCCGGGCAGCAGGTGGTAGGCGCGCAACGCAGCCGACGGGCTCACGCGCCTAACTGTGGGCTGTCTGCCTGCGCAGCCGCTCGTTGGCCTCGCGCAGCTCCGGTGTGAGCTGCTCACCGAAATCGTCAGCCTCGAAGATCGGGCGTAGCTCGATCTCGACGCCACCGGCGAACGGCGCACGCTTGAGCCACTCGATCGCCTCCTCGCGCGACGCGCACTCCCAGATCCAGTAGCCCGCGACGATCTCCTTGGCCTCGGTGAACGGACCGTCGATGACGGTGCGCTCGCCGCCGCTGAAGCGGATCTTCGCGCCGTTGGAGGTCGGGCGCAGGCCCTCGCCGGCCAGCATCACACCTGCCCTGACGAGCTCTTCGTTGTACTTCGTCATCGCCTCCAGAATCTCCGTGTTGGGCATCTCGCCCGCCTCGGACTCGGAGTTGCCGGGGACCAGAACCATAAAACGCATTGGTGCCTCCTGTTGGCGGATAGGGTGGTTTCTACTCGCACGTCGAACGAAGCAGGGCTAAATCGACACGACGCGCAAAATCTTTCGCCGGGCTTTTGCGGCGGGGGAATACGGCCTTCACGCCCACCTCCGTGCCTGGGGGCGAGTTCTGACGGGAGCACCGAGACCGTTTTTGATGCACAGTCCGATCTCGCGGTAGATGGTGTCGAGGTGCTCCTTTGCCCGTCGGAGCTTCAGCCGGTATTCGCGCTCGGGGACGTATTCGACCCGTTCCACGACCGCGGAGCCTACCGCTAGGATGCTCCTATGGCGGACATCAAACAGCGCGCAGCGCGGCTCGTACGGGCCTCTACGGAGCCCAAGGGGCCCGCTAATGCGGCGCAGACCAGCGGCCGCCGAGGAGGGCTCAAGGGCGGCAAAGCGAGGGCAGCGAAGCTCTCATCCGAGCAGCGATCATCTATCGCAAAGAAGGCCGCAGCGGCACGATGGTCCGTGCCTCGCAAGACCGGCAAGTAGTCCCGACATGGCGGCAGATGGGGCGGTTTTTCCGTCCGATTGCTCAAGCGGTGTGCCATCGACGCCGACACGAGACTCGACGCTCGATAATCCATGTTATGTAAACCCAAAGGTCGAGCGGCCCCGGCGCTCAGATCTTTAGCACCTTCGGGATCAGCGCTCGCGCGTGCGTGCGCCCGACGTGCAGCGTCACGTTGCGCACGTACATCTGCAACAACGGCCGGCGTGGCACCCGCAGCCAGATCGCGCCGTGGCTCAGCCCGGACTCACGCAGGCGCCCGGGTCCCGAGCGGGTCGTCCTCCCGATCCGGCGCTACCGGCTGGAGATCTCGCAGGCGGTCCACCCCCGCCAGCGCCGGGAACAGCCGGCTCCAGCCGAGCGCGATCACGATCGTCACCGCGCCGCCCGCGACCACCGCAGGGATCGCGCCCAACAGGAAGGCCGCGAGACCGGACTCGAATGCCCCGAGCTGATTCGAGGCGCTGATGAAGACCATCTCCACCGCCGTCACGCGACCGCGAAGCCGGTCGGGGGTGGCCAGCGCGACGGTGGTCGAGCGGATGTACATGCTGAACATATCCACGAACCCGCTCACGGCGAGCGCCAGCAGTGAGAGCACGAACGAGCGCGAGAGGCCGAACACCACCATGCTCGCGCCGAACGCGCCGACGACCGTGAGCAGCGTTCGCCCCGCGCGGGCGCCCACAGGCTTGCGCGTGAGCACCGCCGCCGCGATCAGCGCGCCGACGGCGGGGGCGCTGCGCAGCACGCCCAGCCCCGTGGGACCAACGTGCAGGATCGAGCGGGCGAACAGCGGCAGCAGCGCCACCGCGCCACCAAAGAGCACCGCCAGCAGATCGAGCAGGATCGCCCCCAGGAGGATCTGCGTGTGGCGCACGAAGCGGATGCCCGCAAGCACGCTCGCCAGGCCAGGCGCCGAGCGGGTGCTCGGGACGGTATCCGCGGCGGCCGCATGGCGCATCGCCAACACGCAGCCTGCCGCCGCCAGGCACATGCAGCCCGCCACCGCGTACACGATCCCCGCCGAGAACGGATACAGCAGGCCGCCGAGCGCCGGTCCCACCACCTGCGCTCCCTGAACCGCGATCGAGCGCAGCGTCATCGCGCTCTCGAGCAGCTCGCCCGGGACCAGCGTCGGCGGAAGCGCTCGCGCGGCGGGAGTCCCGATCGACGACGCCGTGCCCGCCCCCATCGCCAGCGCCAGGAAGGGCCACGCGCCCGTCACTCCCGAGGAGCTGACCACGGCGAGACCCGCCGCCACAGCGGCGCTCAAGAGCAGCGACACGCCGAGCACCAGACGCCGCGGCAGACGGTCGGCCAGCTGGCCCGCCGGCAGCGCGAGCACGAACATCGGGATGAACTCCGCGAGGCCGATCAGCCCCAGGTCCAGCGCGCTGCGCTGGTTGGTGTAGACCTCCCAGCCGATCGCCACCTCGAGCATCTGCACGCTCACCCCCATCGCCACCAGCGCCCACCACAGCAGCGCGAAGTCGCGTTCCCCGAGCGCCGGTCCCAGTAGTCTCACCGGTCGTGGTCTAGCATCTCAGGCGACCTGAACCGCGAAGGAGAGGCACGCGATGGCCAACACGATCTACACAGCGAAGGCTCATGTAACCGGCGGACGCGCCGAAGGGCACGGCCGCACGGAGGACGGCGCACTGGAGGTCGAGCTGCGTCTGCCCGCCGAGATGGGCGGCTCCGGTGGTGGCACCAACCCCGAGGAGCTCTTCGCGGTGGGCTATGCCGCCTGCTTCGAGGGCGCGCTAGGCGTGGTCGCGCGCCGCGCCAAGGCCGACGCCGGCGAGGTGGCGATCGACTCCGAGGTGGCCCTGGCGCCCGACGGCGAGGGTGGCTTCCTGCTTTCGGTCGCCCTGAACGTGACCCTGCCGGGCGTCGAGGACACGGACGCGGCGGTCGAGCTCGTGCGCGCCGCACACCAGGTGTGCCCTTACTCCAACGCCACACGCGGGAACATCGACGTAGCGCTCACCGCCAACGGCGCTCGCGTCGAGTAGCTCCGCGCGCGCTGGGATCGCGCAGCTCGATCGTCAGCGTCCGAATGTGCGCACGATCTCGTGCGCACGGCTGCTCAGGTGCTCCAGCAGCGAGCGCACCTGCTCGAGTCCTGCGCGCAGCTGTGCGTCGCCGACCTCCACCGGCAGCATCGAGTCCTGGAGCGTCGCCAACAGCCGGTCGGCCTGGCCGATCGACTGCACCGCACCCTCCAGAAAGCCCTTGACCCCCTGCGACGGCGCTCCCGCCACCGCCGGCTCGAATGTGTGCCCGGGCAGGCCGTGGCGCTCGGCGAAGTCCGCGTGCGCGCGCCGCGCCCGGCCATAGGCCATCTGCACCGGGCGAAACAGCCGCTCCTCGACCGTATCCGCAGTGTGCTCGTCCAGCTGCTCGTAGGCCGCGCTGAGCGAGGCCAGCGCCGCGCCCAGCGCCTCAGCCGCATCCGCAACCGTGTCGAGCAACTGCTGTCTTGCATCGGCCGTGGTGTAGGGCACTGAGGCCAGGTTAGACGCCGGCCTCGCTCAGCGGCGCAGGTGTCCCTGCAACTGCTCTCCCCCGGCTCAGTCGATCGCGTAGACGAGCGTCACATCCGTACTCAGCGTGCACGCTGTGGTTGTCGCCGCTTTCGCCGAGGGCTTCTTCCTGGGCTTCTTCTTGCGGTGCTTGGCCGCGGGCTTGTGGACGGTTGGCCTCGACGCAGATCCCTCAACGCGCGGGGCCAGCTCCGGATAGACCGACGTCGACGGGGAGCCGAAGTCCGGCTGTTCGCCTTCATATTCGACGTAACCGGATTCCCCTCCGGTCGTGCAATCGATCGAGCCGCCACCTTCGATGATGCTCTGCACGGCTCCCAGCGTCGCGCCGGCCTTGCCCGCCAGGAATTCCGCCTTGCTCTGACCGTCGCTGATCGCCGCCGCCATACCTTCGCGATACACGCCGGTCGCGACCGCACGGTTGGCGCCCTGTGCGACCGGCACGGTTGCCACGCCATCCACGCCGACCGTGCGCATGGGCGTCGCAGTCGTCGTCGTCGGTGCTTCCGCGGACGCCACGCCCAGCATGTTCGCCGACACCAAGCCAACCGCCACCACCAGACTGGCTGCCATCACGCTCCTCATCCTGGGATCGATGCTAGCGCGTGTCGGCGGCCAGCCCGCGCGCGCGTTCCAGGACGGCGTCGATCATCGGCTCGGTGAGCCTGCCGGTGAACGTGTTCTGCTGGCTCGGGTGGTAGCAGCCGATCAGGCGATAGCGCTCGCCGTCGAGCTCCGCGCCGTGGCCGAAGCGCGGGCGCGGACGCGGACGCACGAACCCCGGCCCGGCGAGCGCCTCGCGCAGGCGCAGCGCCGCATCCCATGCGAACGCGCCCAGGCAGACCACCACGCGCACCTCGCTCAGCAGACGCAGCTCCTGCGCGCTCCACGGCAGACACTGCTCGCGCTCGCCCGGCGTCGGCCGATTGGCCGGCGGCGCGCAGCGGACCGCGGCCGTCACCCACGCGCCGCTCAGCTCCAGGCCGTCCCCGCGGCGCCGCGACCGGGCCTGGCTGGCAAAGCCCGTGCGCCACAGTGCCGCGAACAGGAAGTCCCCGGAGCGATCGCCCGTGAACATCCGCCCCGTGCGGTTGGCGCCGTGCGCCGCAGGCGCCAGCCCGAGCAGCAAGATCCGCGCCGCCGGATCACCGAAGCCCGGCAGCGGCCGTCCCCAGTCAACCTCATCGGCGAACGCAGCGCGGCGCTCTCGCGCAACCTGCTCGCGCCAGGAGACCAGCCGCGGGCAGCGACGGCAGTTGCATATCCGCGCCTCCAATTCGGTCAGGCGCGCGGCCCTTTGCGATTGCACAACGCAGTAGTACCATCGGCGGAGAGATGCCGCTGTGGCTCTGGATCCTGCTGTTCGCCGGGTTGGTCAAAATACCGCTCGCCGCTCTGTTGCTGTGGATTCCGTTCCGCCACGACAACACGCTCGCGGCACCCGACATCCCCGACTCCTCCGATGAGGACGGCGGCTCCAAGGCCCTCCCCGGCAGTCCCCTGGACCCGCACCCGCGGATGCCGCTCCCGCGCGGCCCGCGCCGCGGACCGCATGGCTCCCCGTCTCCGCCCGCGCCCTCGCGCGTGCGCACCAACGTGCACAGTCACCTGCCTGCGCGCAGCCACTGAGCCGCGTGCGGCCACGCTCGGGCCGAGCGCCTCTGCGCCTCAGCGGTTGCGCTTGCGCTGCTTGCGCGCGGCCTTCGCTTTTTCCCGGCGCTTGCGCATCCGCGCCGCCGTTTCGGCCGCCGAGCTGCCCTGGATCATCTCCTGCTCACTCGCCGGCGCCACCCTGCGCGCGTCGCGCACGATCGCGAAGGCGATCCCCGAGAGCAGCAGCACCGCAGCCACCACGACCAGCAGGATCAGCGTGTGCGAGTTCGTCGGTTCGCTCGTAGAGCTGTTCGTGGTCGTGGAGGTCGTGGCCGTTTTCGTTTCTTCCGGCGCGCCTTCGGTCAGTTCGCCCAGCGCGCCGCCACCGCCGAGGTTCGCTGCGACACTCGCCGCCGGGCTCACGGCCGCGAGCCCCAGCAGCGCCGTCAGGCAAAGTGCGCACAGCCGCACGCGAATGATCGAGGACATCGGGGAAGGGCGATTCGCCACGGTGGCGAGCATACCGGCTGCGCGGCGCCAGATCGAGTGACTGCGGCTGCGCACGCGCGCGGGCGCGAGCGCTCCGCCACACCCCATAGAATGGCGAGCCGATGCCCCCCAAGCAACGCCAAGTCCGACTGGAGCAGCGCGGCAGCATCGAGGCAATCCAGGCGCTCGAGCAGCGCAGCGACGAGGAGCTCGAAGCGGAGACCAAATACAAGGCCGCCGCCCTCGCGATCCTCGGCGCGCGCGCATCCGAGCGCTTCGACGC
>JBOGXX010000066.1:0-3395 GCA_050696475.1 Solirubrobacteraceae bacterium
CGCCCCTCGGCGTCGGTGTTGTTGACCTCGATCGTCTTGCCGTTGGCGGCCACCACGATGTCTCCCGGCTTGACGGAGCGCCCGCTCGGCAGGTTCTCCGTCGCACCGACGACTGCCACCAACCTCACCGGCAGCCGCAGCCGCGCGATCGCCGAGACCGCCTCGATCACCGCTGCCCCGCCGGACATGTCGAACTTCATCTCGGCCATCTTCGCCCCCGGCTTCAGCGAGATGCCGCCGCTGTCGAACGTGACCGCCTTGCCCACGAGGCCGAGCGTGGGACTCTCCGGCGGGCTGTCCATCAGACCGTCGTAGCTGATCGTGATCAGCGCCGGCTCCTGGTAGGAGCCCTGGGCGACGCATGCGAACGCGCCCATGCGGCGGGCAAGGATCCCGTCTCGTCCCTCCACCCGAACCGACACTCCGGTGAGCTCGCCCTCGAGCTCCTTGGCGTACTCGCCGAGAGCGCTCGGAGTGAGATCGTTGCCCGGCCGGTTCTGCAGGTCGCGTGCGCGATTCACAGCCGCTGCGACCACGGCCGCGTCCGACACCGCTCGCGCGACCCCCCCGCTGGCGTCCTGGCGCGCGGCCACGATCAGCGAGGCGAGACGCCTCGGTCTGCCATCCTCGTCGGAATCCCCGCCCGTGGTCTTGTATCGCTCGTAGCGGTAGTCGCCGAGCATCGTCCCCTCGACGAGCGCCGCCGCGACCGTCTCGGGCGCGCTCGCGCGCAGGTCCTGGGGAAGCTCCCAGCAGAGCGTGTGCGTGGAGATCTCCTTGGCGCGAGCGCCCACCGCAGCTGCCACCACACGGGCGCGCTCCGCATCGAACTCCGGGCGCTTGCCGAGACCCACGAGGATCCAGCGCCTGCCATCCGCGTGAGTCACAGCCAGCGCCTGGAAGGACCGGCGCGCCTCGCCTGAGGCAAGCAGCTCCTCCAGCGCCGCTGGAGCGTCCTGCGCAGGGCCCTCTTGCTCGAAGATCCCCACCGCGATGGTGTCGGCGTCGACCGTTCTCGCCGGTTGGGCAATCGCGGATACCTGCATGCGCAGGCACGATATCCGGGTTCTGAGCGGTCCGTCGGCGTGCCCCGATCGGCGACACGCAGGCACGCCGCCAGCCGCGCGCGCGCGCCTGCTCGGGCCGGCGTTGATCGAGCCGTCCACTACCATTCTGGCTCTCTCATCCCACCAAGCGATCTACAGGAGAGACTCGACTTCATGCCCAAGACAGTGATCCTCGCCAGCGCGCGCACCCCGATCGGCAAGATGGGCGGAAGCCTTTCCACGCTGGACGCCACGGAGCTCGGCGGGCTGGCCATCGCCGCTGCGCTCCAGCGAGCAGGAGTCGAGCCTGAGCAGGTCGAGCACGTCGTCATGGGTCAGGTGCTGCAGGCCGGGCAGGGACAGATCCCCTCGCGCCAGGCGCAGATCAAGGCCGCCATTCCCAAGGAGGTCTCCTCCGAGACGGTCAACAAGGTCTGCGCCTCAGGGCTGCGCGCCTCGGTCATCCTCGACCAGGCGATCCGCGCCGGCGACATGAGCGTCGGCGTCGGCGGCGGCATGGAGTCGATGTCCAATGCGCCATATCTAATCCCCCAGGCCCGCTTCGGCTACCGCATGGGCGACGCCAAGATGCTCGACGCGATGGTCCACGACGGGCTCACCAATCCGTTCTCCGGCAAGCAGATGTTCATCGAGGCCACCGAGGTGAGCGATGAGCTCGAGATAACCCGCGCCGATCTCGACCGCTGGGCGCTGCGCTCGCACGAGCTCGCGCTGAAGGCCACCGACGAGGGGCGGATGTCCGAGGAGATCGTGTCCGTGACGATCAAGGGACGCAAGGGCGACACGTTGGTCGAGGTCGACGAGGGCCCGCGTCGGGACACCTCGCTCGAGAAGCTCGCCGCGCTGCCGGGGCTGGTCGGCAAGGAGGGATCGCACACGGCTGGCAACTCACCCGGTGTCAACGACGGCGGTGGCGCGCTGGTGCTCTCATCGCAGGAGTGGGCGCGGGACAACGCCAAGGAGGCGCTCGCTGAGATCCTCGCCCACGCCCAGAGCGCCAACGACTTCGCCTATCTGGCGACCACGCCTGCAAACGCGGCAAAGAAGGCCCTCGAGAAGGCCGGCCTGCAGCCGGGGGACATCGACCTGTGGGAGATCAACGAGGCGTTCGCATCGGTCACGCTCAACTCGATCCGCATGCTCGGCATCGACGAGGACCGGGTCAACGTCAACGGCGGCGCGGTCGCGCTCGGCCATCCGATCGGTGCCTCCGGAGCGCGCATCCTCGGCGCACTCGTCCATGAGCTGCGCCGGCGCGGTGGCGGCTACGGCTGCGCCGCGATCTGCTCCGGCGGCGGGCAGGGCGACGCGGTGATCCTCAAGGTCTGAGGCTGTTGTGAGCGCTTCGCCCAACGGCGGATCGCCGCGCGCCGCCGCGTTCTTCGATCTCGACAAGACGCTGATGGCCGGCTCGTCGGGCATCTTCTTCGCCCGTGCCGCCTACGAGTCGGGGATGATCTCGCGTGGGCGCCTGGTCCGCGATGTCTATGAGAACCTGCGCTTTCGCCTGCGTGGCTCGACCGACGACCGCGCCGACGACGTGCGCAAGCGGGTGGGGGAGATGATCGCCGGTGTGCGCGTGCGCGATCTCGAGCGCCTGAGCCCCCGCGTGCTCGCAGGCGTGTTGCCGCGCCTGTATCCGCAGATGCTCTAGCGCGCCTACGCCCACCAGGACGCGGGCGTTCCGATCTACATCCTCACGGCCGCGTCGCAGGAGATGGCCGACCTGCTGGCTCGGGTTCTGTATTTCGACGGCGGCCTCGGCTCCCGCTCGGAGATCGTCGATGGGCGCTATACGGGAAGGCCGGCCGGGCCGTTCAACTACCGCGAGGGCAAGGTTCTCGCGATGCGCGAGGAGGCGGGGCGCCACGCGATCGATCTCGCCGCGTCCTACGCCTACTCCGACTCCGAGTCCGACCTGCCGATGCTGCGCGCCGTGCGTCACGCGGTCGTCGTGAACCCCGACTCGGAGCTCAGGCGGATCGCGATCGAGGAAGGCTGGGAGATGATCGAGCTCGATCGACTCGGCCGGCGGCTGAAGGTTCTGGCGGCACTTGGCGCCGGCACTGCGCTCGCCTCACTCGGGCGCGTGGCGCTGGAACGCGGAGGCGAGCGGCGCCCGCGAGGGACTCGCGCCGCGCCCGCGCGGCCTCGCGACATACAATCCGCCGCGGCGCATCGCCGGCCCGGCTCCGACCGCCGCCGGCGGGCGCGCCGCTAGGTCTGGTGCAGCGGTCGCCCGCCGCGCCGGTCCGAGCCGTCCGACACTCAATTGCGATGCCTCCAGCTGTCCCGACAACACAGAGCAAGATCCGCGTCGTCGTCGCC
>JBOGXX010000067.1:0-7876 GCA_050696475.1 Solirubrobacteraceae bacterium
GTCCTCGCCCGCGCAGGCGGCTGCGGACGCCTTTCGGACGCATTGCACCGCGCTGATCGACGCCGCGGCACCGGCGTGCGTCGCGGTCAAGCTCCAGCTCGCCCGCTTCGAGCTGCTGGGCGCCGCCGGCTGGGCTGCGCTGGAAGCGGTCGTCGCATACGCGAGGGGCCTGGGTCTGCTGGTCATCGCGGACGCCAAGCGTGGCGACATCGACGTCACGGCGCAGGCCTATGCGGGTGCGCTGCTGGGCGGCGATGACACTCCCTTCGGGCGCTTGCAGGGGTTGCGCGCCGACCTTGCGACCGTGAACCCGCTGATGGGTGCAGACGCCGTCGAGCCGTTCGTCAGCTCCGCCCGCCGCGCTGGGAGCGGTGTGCTCGTGCTCGTGCGCACCTCGAACCCCGGTGCGGCCGATTTCGAGGATCTGCTGCTGGCGGACGGGGGGGCAGTGTGGGAGAGGGTTGCCATGCTCGTCGATCGGCTGGGGGCCGATGTGCTCGGCGCGTCGGGGCTCAGCGACGTCGGCGCCGTCGTGGGCGCGACCGAGCCGCGCCACCTGCAGCGGGCGCGCGAGCTGATGCCCAACGCGCCCTTCCTGCTGCCGGGCGTGGGCAGGCAGGGCGGCCGCGTGGAGGACCTCGCGCCGGCCTTCCTCGCCGGTCGCGCGGGAGGCCTCATCGCCGCGTCGCGGAGCATCGCCGAGGCCCATCGGGCCTGCGGTCGAGAGCCGGCCGAGGCGGCGCGGGCGGAGGCCGAGCGTCTGCGTGAGACTGCCT
The DNA here is from genome assembly GCA_050696475.1 of Solirubrobacteraceae bacterium. Taxonomy (GTDB): domain Bacteria; phylum Actinomycetota; class Thermoleophilia; order Solirubrobacterales; family Solirubrobacteraceae; genus Palsa-744. The sequence continues at coordinate 777 of JBOGXX010000067.1, forward strand.
GGCGGCTGTCCGATCTGGTCCGCTAGCCTGTGTCTCGTGCGCGCCGTGAACCTGTCGCCGTTTCATGTGCGCCGGAAGCCGGGTAGGGAGCCAGGATGATCATCACGGTCACGCTCAACGCGGCCATCGACAAGTCCCTCGCGGTGCCGAACTTCAAGCTCGGGCGCCGCCACCGCACCGTCGATCAGCGCACGATGGCGGGCGGCAAGGGCGTGAACATCGCGCGCACGCTCAAGGCGCTCGGACAGCCCGTGATCGCCACCGGATTCGCGGGCGGGGCCACCGGCACGCACATCGTGGAGCAGCTCACCGAGGAGTCGATCCTCAACGACTTCGTCCGCATCCGCGAGGAGTCGCGCACGAACACCTCCGTGCTCGATCCCACCACGGGGGAACAGACAGAGATCAACGAACGCGGTCCGTCGGTGAACGCGCGCGAGGTCGAGCTGTTCGCCAACAAGCTGCTGTATCTGGCGCGGGGCGCTGCGATCGTCGTATTCGCCGGCTCGTTGCCGCGCGGTGTCGAGCCTGAGATCTACGCGTCGTTGATCAGAGATCTCGAGCGCCTCGATGTGGTCACGGTCGTCGATACCGACGGGGAGCCGCTGCGCCAGGCGGTGCGCGCCGAGCCCGACGTGGTCTCGCCGAACGTGCTCGAGGCGGAGGAGCTCGTGGGCCACGAGTTCTCGGGCGAGGACGAGCGCTCGCAGGTCGTCGCGGAGATCGCCGCCCTGGGGCCGCGCGAGGCGATCATGACCGTGCCCGACGGGTGCTTCGCGCAGGTGCTCATCGACGGCCAGCGCAGACTCAAGCGCGCCCGCATCGAGCCGCGCGAGCCGGTCGCCCGCAGCGGCTCCGGGGACGCCTTTCTGGCGGGCTATCTGGCGGCGCGCTACGAAGGCCGCGCGCCCGACCAGTGCCTGCGCTTCGGTGTCGCCTGTGGCGCCGAGTCAACCGGGCGCCTGGGTGCGGGGCTGATCGACGCGCGCGAGGCGCGCCGGCTGATGGGCGATGTCGAGCTGACCGTGATCGATCAGCCCGCACAGGTCGGCTGACCGGCCGCTAGCCGATCTCGGCGAACAGCGACAGCTCTCCCGAGAGCTGCTCGTACAGGCGCCTGCGCAGCCGCGTGTGAATCTGGGAGACACGGCTCTCAGTGACGCCCAGGCGCTCACCGATCTCGCGCAGCTTCAGGTTCTCCACGTACAGCAGGACAGCCACTTCGCGCTCCTGTCTGGACAGCCGCGCGAATGCCTTGCGGAAGTGCGCCTTCGCCTCCTGGCGTTCGGCCTGCAGCGACGGGTTGAACTCCTCCTCGGAGCTCTCCAGCGTTTCGATCCGCTCGATCGATGAGTCTTCATCCGAGCGCACCGTGCTGTTCAGCGAGCCGACCTCCGCCAGCGCCACCTGGTCCAGGCGGCTCGTCAGCTCGCGGGTGCTCACGCCCAGCCGGCCCGCCAGCTCCTCGCGGCTGGGCTGGCGCTCGTTCTGCGCGACGAAGCGCTCGCGCGCCGCATTGATCGCGCGCTCGTCGCGGCGCAGCGAGCGTGGCGCCCAGTCGTGGCGGCGCAGCTCGTCGAGCACCGCGCCGTGGATGCGCGTCCACGCGTACTGCTCCAGCGTTGCGCCCTTCTCCGGGTCATAGCGCTCGATCGAACAGATCAGCGCCTCCAGGCCACAGGACAGGAAGTCCTCGACGTCCGTGTTCGCCGGGGTGCCGCGGACCTTGCGATAGACGATGTGGCGGACCATCGGCATGAATGCGAAGATCAGGCGGTCGCGTAGCTTGCGGTCGCCTGTGCGCCGATATTCCTCCCACGTCGCCAGCGTCTCGGCTGCCGACGGCCTCGCTGCGTGCTCCACGACTATCTTCATTGTCCTGCTCCAGTCTCGAGGGAACTGGGGGCATATCGGCGTCCTCAGCCGGCACTTGAACGCTGCAACGAGATGCAGGCGTGGGCGGTCGCCCGCTCGCTGCGCAAACGCCTCGGCGAGAAGGCGCTCGGACTTCGTGTGGCCGGCGTCTATCCGCCGGCGACGTCGCGGCGCAGCAGCACCAGATAGCCGGCGAACAGCGCCGGCAGACCGTAGAGCGCACACACCCAGGCCGAGTGGGTGATCGGCGCCCAGTAGGTGGGCGTGCGCAGCAGGCCCTGCCAGTTCTGAAGCTGTTCGCTCAGCAGATACGGCCGGATCGCTTCCAGCCCCGGTATCTGAGCGAGGATGAAGAGCAGGATCACCAGCCCGATCGTCCCGACGACGGCGGCGGCGCTGTTGCGCGTCGCGGCCGACAGCAGCAGCCCGATCCCCACGAGCGCGAACAACGGGATCAGGTAGGCCATGTTTGCGGCGAACACGAGCGCCAGCCCTTCCGGCGCGGAGACGACGGTGCCGGAGTAGGTGGTGATCGAGTGAAAGCCCCAGGAGATGACGCCTGCGAGCGTGGAGACGGTCGCGGCGACGAGCACCGCCGCCAGCGCGTAGGTCATCGCCGCAAGCGCCTTGGCGGCGAACACCTGACCGCGGTCGACCGAGCGCGTGAGGATCGTCTTCAGCGTGCCGTTGCCGTCCTCGTTGGAGAAGATGTCGCCGCTGACGAGCGCGGCGACCACCGGCAGGAAGAACCCGGACATGAACAGCAGCATCAGCACCGGTGTCGCCAGTCCCGACTGGGTGATCTGCGTGGCGAAGATGTTCTCGCGGCGGTCGTGCTGGTGGTGCAGGCTCTCGAACGCGACGAAGATCAGCGGCAGCAGCGCGAGCCCTCCCAGCCCGAGGTAGGTACGCACCTGCGCGGCGAGCTTGCGCAGCTCCCAGCGGTACACGACGAGCGTCGAGGGGCGACGCGCGCGCGAGCGGACAGGCGCCGGCGTTGCGGGCTTCGCGATCACGGCGCTGCTCATACGGCGAGCTCCACGACCTCGGGGCGGCTCGCCTCGCCGCCCTCGGTCAGGCGGAAGAACAGATCCTCGAGCGTCGCCAGCTCGGGGGTTAGCGCGAGGATCCCGACGCCCTCGCGGGCGAGCGCGAGCGACAGCGCTGCCACGTCGCGCTCGTCGGCCTGGAAGCTCAGGCCGTGCTCGTCGTTCGCCGGGCGCTCGATGCGGGGCTGCGTGCGCATCAGCTCCAGCGCGCGCTCGTCGTCGGTGCTGCGCAGCCGATAGCAGGCGTCGCCCTGACGGCGCAGGTCGGCCAGCGCGCCCTCGTAGACGAGGCGCCCGGCCTCGACGATCGCGACCCGGTCGCAGAGTTCCTGGACCTCCGGCAGCTGGTGGCTGGAGAGCAGGATCGTGATCCCTTCGCCGGCCAGGCGGCGGATCAGATCGCGCATGTCGCGCATCCCGGCGGGGTCCAGGCCGGTGGCGGGCTCGTCGAGGATCAACAGGCGCGGTCTGCGCAGCAGGGCTGCGGCGATGCCCAGGCGCTGGCGCATGCCGTGGGAGTAGCCGGCGAGCCTGTGCTTGGCCCGCGGAGCGAGCTCGACGCTCGCCAGCACCTCCTCGATGCGCCCGGCCGCTCCATCGCCGTCGAGCGCCGCCAGCAGCTCCAGATTCTTGCGGGCGCTCAGATAGGGGTAGAACCGCGGCGCCTCCACAAAGCCGGCCACTCCCTCGAGCGCCCGTGCGCCTTGACGCATCGGGTCGCGGCCGAACAGCTCGACGGTCCCCTCGGTGGGCGTGATCAGGCCGAGCGCCATGCGCAGCGTGGTCGTCTTGCCGGCTCCGTTTGGCCCGAGGAACCCGTACACGTCGCCGGCGTGGACGTTCAGGTCGATGTGATCGACCGCGAGGACGTCGTCGTAGCGCTTGACCAGCCCGCGAGCGCTCACGGGCGGGGCCTCCTGCTCGCTCACGCTAGAGGCCTCGCGCCACTTCTTCCACCAGCGCGGAGGAGACGGCGCCCGCGAGGAGGTAGCGCACACCGGAGCGCTCGAAGCTCAGCAGCGTGCCGAGCGCGGTGCGCAGCTCGCTGGCGCTGGTGCCGTTGATCGTGACCTTCGGGAGGCCTTCCAGCGCTCCGTCCTCGCCGTTGGCGGCCTTGGACCTGGGTTCTCCGTGGCCCGGCGATGTGAGCACGGCGACGGTTGCCGGCCCGTGTCCGTGGGTGCTCAGCTTCGGTCTTTCGCCTGCGCCGGACTTGGCGGCGGCGCCTTCGTGGTGCTCGTGGGAGAACGTGATTTCCTGCAGCGTCGCGTCCGCCGGTGGCGTGATCGCGAAGACGGAGCTGGCTACCGGGCCGAATGAGATTTCGCTGGCCGCCAGTTCGAGCACCGGCGAGGAGCTCTCGGTCGAGTAGATGGCGCCGCGCAGCGGCACGCCGTTGTCGGCGTCGAAGGACAGCTCCGCGCCGCCGAGCAGGCTGCCGCCTTCTTTCGGCGAGACCCGTACCGTGTAGGCGGGCTGGCCGGCGATATCGGTGGGCGTGGCGCCCGAGACCGCCACGTGCTCGCTGAGGTTCGCGATCGCTTCTTCGATCTTGGCCACGGAGGGGACTTCGTGCGGGTGGGCGGCCGATTCGCGTTGGGGTTCTTGCTGCGCGGGCGGCCTGTAGCGGTAGAGCGTGTTCGTGGCGGCGTCGTAGAGCTCGAGCGTGTGCCCGTCGTAGAGGATCTGGGTGTCGCCCTTTTCGGACTGCAGCTCCACCCGCATCTCGCCGTCGTCTGAGACCCATATCCGGCCGGAGGCGCCGGTGATCAGCGGGCTGGAGGTCAGTTCGCTGGACTTCCCGCCGCCGGCCAGGCTCGCGCCTTCCAGCAGGTGGTCGCTGAACGTGATGTTGGCGCTGACGCCGTGGACGGTCCTGGCGCCGGCCCCCAGCAGCGCGTCGTGGATCGCGTCAGCCAGCGGCCTGGCGGGCGGGGTTGACCCCGTGCCGAGCGCCAACGCGAGCGCGGTGGCGCAGACGCCCGCTGCGATCGTGAGGGCCAGCACGATCAGCAGGCGAAACAGCGGCAGGCGACGGAGGATGTTCACGGCTGCGGGAGGATTCCTTGTGGTTGTCCTGATGCCAGCTTAGCGCTGGGCCCGAGGCGCTCCTGAAGGTGGGAGACTCTCCGATCGGCCGGGGTGCGAGGCACTGAGCGCCGGCGCCGGGCCGGTCGCCTGGTGCTCCGCGCGCAGCCCTGAGTGCACGTCGAGTCGACCGTTCCCCGGCCTCACCCGATATCTTCCCGCCCTCATGATGCTCGCGTTCATCATCTTCTGGATCGTTGTGGCCGTGATCGTGGTCGCCGTGGCGGTGCGCCCGCGGCGTGGAGGCGACCCGGGCGAATCCCGCTGGGCTCAGCGCGGGATCACGGTCGGGGTCATCATCGTGTTCGCCTTCGGCATCTCCGTGCCGGCCCTGGTCATGGCCGACAACGCCGAGCACAAGGCCCACGTCGGCCCGGGCGGCATCCATCTGAGCGACAACGAGGTCAAAGGCCGCGAACTGTTCGCGCGCTCGTGCGTCGTCTGCCACACGCTCGCGGCGGTCAAGTCGGTGGGGCGCATCGGCCCGGATCTGGACGTGCTCGTCGGCCACCAGATCGCGCCGGATAGGCGCAAGGCGTTCGTGCTCCAAACGATCCTCGAAGGACCGGCCTACGGCCTGGGCAACATGCCCGCTGACCTGTACGTGGGCAAGGAAGCCGAAGACGTGGCTGCGTTCGTGGCGGCCGTCGCCGGTCACTGAGGGCACACCGAGACGCACGCGTGCGTTTGGCGGCTTTTCCGGCCATCCGTCGATAGCGCGCCGGGCGGGCCATGAGCTAGGGTCCGGCGATGGCCGATCAGGCGAAGACCGCGGAGGAGGTGAAGGCGTTCGTCCGGGAACGCGACATCCGCTTCATCCGCTTCTGGTTCACAGACATCCTGGGGCAGCTGAAGTCGTTCTCGATCAACGCGGCGGAGCTGGACGACGCGTTCGAGGCGGGGATGGGCTTCGACGGCTCGTCGATCACCGGCTTCAACGCGATCGAGGAGTCGGACATGATCGCGATGCCCGACCCGAGCACCTTCGCGGTGCTTCCCTGGCGCCCGGAGGAGCAGGGCGTTGGGCGCATGTTCTGCGACGTGATCACGCCGGAGAAAACGCCCTACGAGGGCGACCCGCGCCATGTGCTGCGCCGCGCGGTGCAACGCGCGAAGGACATGGGCTTCGACACCTTCAACGTGGGCCCCGAGCTCGAGTACTTCCTGTTCAGGGACTCGCGCTCCACGGAGGTTCTCGACGAAGGCGGCTACTTCGACCTGACGACGCTGGACGCGGGCTCTGACGTGCGCCGCGAGACGGTGCTGGCGCTCGAGCAGCTGGGGATCCACGTGGAGTACACCCACCACGAGGTGGGCCCCAGCCAGCACGAGATCGACATGCGCTACTCCGACGCGCTGAAGATGGCCGACGACTGCATGACCTACCGGATCACGGTCAAGGAGTACGCGCTCAAGTACGGTCTGCACGCCACGTTCATGCCCAAGCCGCTGTTCGGATGCAACGGCTCGGGGATGCACACCCACCAGTCGCTGTTCAACGGCGAGCGCAACGCGTTCTATGACGCTCACGACCCGTACTTCCTGTCGGACGTCGGCAAGGCGTTCATCGCCGGCCAGCTGCGCCACGCCCGTGAGATCTGCTCGATCTTCGCCCAGTGGGTCAACTCCTACAAGCGGCTGGTGCCCGGCTTCGAGGCCCCGGTATACGTCGCCTGGTCGCGTCGCAACCGCTCGGCGCTCGTCCGGGTGCCGATGTATCACCCCGGCACCGAGCACGCCACCCGCATGGAGCTGCGCTGTCCGGACCCCGCCTGCAACCCCTACCTGACGTTCGCCGCGCTGCTGCAGGCGGGGCTGGAGGGGATCGAGCACGGCTACGAGCTGCCCGATCCGATGGAGAAGAACCTGTATCACCTGTCCCCGGACGAGCGCCGCCGCCTGGGCATCGAGCAGCTCCCGGAGACGCTTGGCGAGGCGATCGAGTTGACCGCGCAGTCCGAGCTGGTGCTGCGCACGCTCGGCGAGCACATGTTCAACCGCTACATCGAGATCAAGCGCCGGGAGTGGGACGACTATCGCGTCCAGGTGACGCCCTGGGAGTTGGCCCGCTACCTGCCTGTCCTGTAG
>JBOGXX010000068.1:0-7062 GCA_050696475.1 Solirubrobacteraceae bacterium
CGGCGGTGCACGCCTCGCCGACGTTGCGCATCTTGGCGAGCATCGCGCCGTCGAGGGCGGCGTCGAGATCGGCGTCGGCGAACACCAGGAACGGAGCGTTGCCGCCGAGCTCCATGGACACGCGCAGGACCTGCTGGGCGGACTGCTCGATCAGCGAGCGCCCGACCTCGGTGGAGCCGGTGAAGGACAGCTTGCGCGTGCGGGAGTCCTTCAACAGCGGTCCGACGACCGCGCCGGCGCTCTTGGCGCTGATCACGTTCAGGACGCCGTCGGGCAGCCCGGCCTCCTGCAGGATCTTGGCGAGCGCGAGCATCGACAGCGGCGTCTGCTTGGCGGGCTTCACGACCATCGTGCACCCTGCGGCGATCGCCGGGGCGATCTTGCGGGTGCCCATGGCGGTGGGGAAGTTCCAGGGCGTGACGAACACGCACGGGCCCACCGGCTGGCGCATCGTGAGGATGCGGCCGTTGCCGGTGGTGTTGACCATGTAGCGGCCGTGTATGCGCACGGCCTCCTCGGAGAACCAGCGCAAGAACTCCGCCGCGTAGGCGATCTCCGCGCGCGACTCCGAGACGGACTTGCCCATCTCCAGCGTCATCAGCAGCGCGAGGTCGTCGCTTTTCTCCACAACTGCCTGATACGCGCGGCGCAGGATCTCACCGCGCTCGCGGGGCGCGTGGCTGCCCCACTGCGCCTGTGCGTCGGCGGCGGCGCACAGCGCTTCCAGCGCGTCCTGCTCCTGCGCGTCGGCGACCTCCGCTAGCGGCTGCGTGGTGGCGGGGTCCTCGACGGTGAGCGTGCCACCGCCGCTGGCGGCGCGCCACCGACCGCCGATCAACAGGTCGGTGGGCACCCAGTCGAGCACGTCGCGCTCGCGCTGGGCTGCGGCTGGGGCGGCAGCGCTCACAAACCTCAACCTACCACCGCTCAGCCCTACGCAAACGCCAGCGATCCTGCAGCTCTCAGGGCTTTTCGGCGCACACCCGACGGGGTTCCCATGGAACTCTCGGCCACGGAGCGCGACCACGGGCCCGCAGCTGTGTTGCGGCGGGCATCGATGTGTAAGTTGCGCATGATCGTGAGGACGCTTGGCTGCACGCTTGCCGCCCTGCTCGCACTCGCCCTCCCCGCGGGCGCCTCGACGCTCCTGGTCGAAGGCGCGGGCGACGGGCACGGTGTGGGCATGAGCCAGGACGGCGCGCTGGGCTACGCGCAGCACGGCTGGACGGACGCGCAGATCCTCGCCCACTACTACACCGACACGACGCTCGGCCAGGCGCCCGCCAACCGGATCGTGAAGGTGCTGGAGGGCTCGAAGGTGGTGAAGGTGGGGCTGGAACGCTATGTGCGCGGCGTCGTCTCCGCGGAGATGCCCGCGAGCTGGCCGATGGCGGCGCTGGAGGCACAGGCGATCGCGAGCCGGACCTACGCGCTGACCGCCGACGCGGGCGGGTCGAGGTTCGACGTGTACGCGGACACGCGCTCGCAGATGTACCTGGGCACGGCGGCGGAAACGGCGAGCACGAACGCGGCGATCGCAGCCACGGCCGGGCAGATCGTGGAGTACGAAGGCAGGCCTGCGATCACCTACTACTTCGCGAGCTCCGGCGGGATCACGGAGGACAACCAGAACTCGTTCCTCGGCTCCACGCCCGAGCCGTGGCTGCGCGGGGTCCCCGACAGCTATGAAACGACGGCCTCCAAATGGAAGCTGAGCATGAGCTTCGCGTCGGCCGGATCGCGCCTGAGCGGGCTGGTCAAGGGCTCGTTCCGTGGGATCGAGGTGCTCGAGCGCGGCGTCTCGCCTCGGATCGTCGCGGCGGAGGTGCTGGGCTCGCGTGGCACGGAGCCGGTGAGCGGCCCGGAACTGGAGGCACGCCTGGGCCTGGACAGCGCGTGGGCGTACTTCAGCGTGAAGAGCGGCACGCACGTCACGCGCGAGCCTGACGCAAGCGGCAGGCCGACGTTCACAGCGCCGGCGGCGGAAAGCCCGCCGGCGACCGCGCCGGCGCCGACACCAGGTCCCCAGGGCGGCGAGGCCGCTCCGGCGAGTGCCGCCAGCACGAGCTCCGCGGCAGGCACCGGCGGCGTTGCCGCAGGCTAGCGCGAGCGGCGCCGGCTGAGCACACGCACCGGGCTGGCGCATACGCTGCGCCGATGCCCGCGCCGCTGCTGATCGCCGACGTACCGTGGCTGCTGTACCGCTCCTACTTCGCGCTGCCCAGGTCGATCGTCGGCGCGGACGGCCAGCCGGTGAACGCGCTGCTGGGCACGGTCAACGCAATCTTGACTTTTTATGATGCGCGCCTGCCGGCGCGCGCGGGCAGCGTGGTTGCGTGCATGGGCGCAGAGCAGGCGGACTATCGCGTGCGGCTGTACCCGCCCTACCACGCCCACCGCGACCCGATGCCCCCGCAGCTGGCGGCGCAATGGGAGCAGGCGCCGGCGCTGCTGCAGAGCCTCGGCTGGACGCACGCCACGAGCGCGGAGCTGGAGGCGGACGACGTCATGTTCTCCCATGCTCGGCTGCAGGAGGAGCGCGGCGGGCGGGCGCTGCTGCTGACGGGCGACCGCGACCTCTACGGAGCGGTCACCGAGCGTGTGGCTGTGGCGGAGCTGGCGAAGGGCGCCGGCCACGGGGAGATCGGCCCGTCACAGGTGCGCGAGCGCTACGGAGTGGCGCCCGAGCAGGTCCCCGACTTCACCGCCCTGCGGGGCGACCCCTCGGACGGGCTGCCGGGCGCGCCCGGGATCGGTGCCAAGACGGCCGCGCTGCTGCTGCGCGAGCACGGATCGTTGGAGGGCGCGCTGGCAGCGGCGGCGAGCGTGAGCGCCGCTCACGCTTCGGCCATGACGCCACGGGCCGCTGCGGCTCTACGGGAGAACGCCGAGCTGCTGCGCCGGTTCAAGCGGATCGCGACGCTGCAGAGAATCGAGGTCGAGTCACCGGATGAGCGCCCGATCGACTTCGCGGCCGGCGCGCTCGCCGCCCGAGCGCTCGGCATGGCGCGCCTGGCAGAGCGTCTGGAGCGCATGGCCGACGGCGGCTGACAGGCCACGGAGACGGCGCGCGCCGCGGCCCGGCGCGGTCGCGGCCGCTGTGGCGCCTGGCCCCGGGAGCGGATCAGCCGCCGAGCGGCTACGGCGTGAACTTGACCGTGATCACGTCCCCGTCCTGCATCACGTAGTCGCGCCCCTCCAGACGCAGCGTGCCGCGTTCGCGCGCGCCCGCATAGCCGCCCGCGTCGACGAGCTCCTTCCAGCCGATCACCTCCGCGCGCACGAAGCCCTTCTGGATGTCCGTGTGGATCTCGCCTGCCGCGTGCCACGCGGTGAGCCCGCGGCGCAGGTGCCACGACTGGGCGACCGTTCCCTCGCCGGCGGTGAAGAACGAGATCAGCTGCAGGAGCGCGAACGCCTCGCGCACCACGCGCTGGACGGGCGGCTGGGACTCCGATCCGCTGGGCGGGCGGGAATACAATTCCGCTCTGATCGCCGCCGCGTCCTCGTCGTCGAGCTCCGCCAGCTCGGACTCGATCCGCGAGGACACCGCCACCGCGCGCGCTCGGTGGGCGGCGGCGTGCTCGGCCACCGCCGCCGGCACCTCCTCCGAGCCCTCGTCCACGTTGGCCACGAATAGCACCGGCTTGCTCGTCAGCGAGCCCAGGTCGCGGGCTGCCTCCGGTGCGTTCTCGGGCACGGGCACGCTCCGCGCGGGACGGCCGGCCTGCAGGGCCGCGACCACCTCGCGCAGCCATGCCTCCTGCGCGAGCGCGACGCGATCGCCCGCGCGCGCCTGTTTGGCGACTTTCTCCAGCCGACGCTCAGCCGCCTCCAGGTCCGCCATCACGAGCTCCGTGTCAATCGTCTCGATGTCCGCCAGCGGGTCCACGCGGCCCTCCGGGTGGACCACGTTCTCGTCTTTGTGCGCGCGCACCACGTGCACGATCGCGTGCGTCTCGCGGATGTTCGCCAGGAAGCGGTTGCCCAGACCCTCTCCCTGGTGCGCCCCCGCGACCAGGCCGGCGATGTCGTGGAAGTCCACCGTGTCCCACACGATCTCCGAGGAGCCCAGCGTCGCCGCGAGCGCCTCCATGCGCTCGTCGCGCACCGGCACCACCGCGACGTTGGGCTCGATCGTCGTGAACGGGTAGTTCGCCGCCTCCGCGCCGGCTTTCGTCAGCGCATTGAACAGCGATGACTTGCCCGCGTTGGGCAAACCCACGATTCCGATGCGCGTGCTCATCCCCGCCCATCTTTCCAGGCAGGCGCCAGCGAGCCGAGCGCCGCACCGGCGAGCACGTCGGAGGGGTAGTGCACGCCGAGGTACAAGCGCGAGAGCGCCAGACCGCTCGCCAACGCGTACAGCGGCACGATCGGAAGCCCGAGCCGAGCGTACAGCCGCGCGCCGGCAAACGACGTGCAGGCGTGCGCGCTGGGGAAGCTGAGCGCCGTGGCCGTGCCCGTCAGCGGCGGCAGGCCTGGGAGCTCGGGACGGCGGCGGCCGACGAGCAGCTTGACCGCGGTGTTCAGCGCGTACATCCCCGCCACGGTCGCGGTCGCACGGCGCCATTCGCTCCTGCGCCGCGCGTCCAGCGCCCCGCCCGCGGCGCCCATCACCAGCCAGATGCCGGCGTGCTCCCCCAGCGCCGAGAAGCGCGCCAGCGCGCGATCCGCCCGCGGCGTATGCCCGCGCGTGCGCGCCAACACGAGCAGGCGCTCGTCCACGCTCAGCGTGAGCGAGAACAAGGAGTTGGCGCGTCGATCGTCGAGCAACCCAAGGGCCCAGGGAGCGCGGCCGGCGAGCGAGGACGCAGCCTCGCGCCGGGGGCACCGCCGGCGGCGCCCGTGCTCGGCGTCCTAGCCGAAGCCGACGCGCGGCTCGTCGCTGTCGGCACTGACGTAGACAACCTGGCCGAGATCGACCTGCACGGGGCCGTCCTCGCTCTCGAGCTCGTGCCAGCCGATGCCGCCGAGCGCGTTGTTGAGGTCTTCCAGCTGCTTGTCGCTGACGCGCAGAGCCAGCACCTGACCGCCCTGGAAGCCAAGCGTCAAGCGGCGCGCGCCGGCGGCCATCAGTGGGCTCCCGTGCCGGGCGCCGGCTGCACGATCTCGGTGAGCACGCCCCCGGTGCAGCGCGGGTGCAGGAACGCCACGCGCGATTCGCGGATGCCCGCGCGCGGCTCCTGGTCGATCAGCTGTAGGCCCGCGTCCCTCAACGCCCGCAGCGTAGCGTCGATGTCGGTGACCTGGTAGGCCACGTGGTGCAGGCCCGGGCCCTTCGACGCGAGGAACCTGCCCACCGGCGTGTCGGGGCCGAGCGGCGCCAGCAGCTCCACGTGATTCTCGCCGCTGTCCAGCAGGACCGCCTCCACGCCCTGCTCCGCGACCAGCTCGCGGTGCGCCAGCTCGAGCTGGAAGCTGTCGCGATAGAGCTCAAGCGCGGGCTCGAGCTCGGTGACGGCGACCCCTACGTGATCGATCCGGCTGAACACCAGCCGCAGTCTATCGGCGTCCGGGCTCACCCTCGTCGGGCGCAGGCGGGATCGCGATCGGAGCTGGGGCCGGCAGCGGCTCATGCGGTTGCGCCGCGGCCACCACGCGCAAACCCACGCCCGGCGCGCGCTCCATCCGGGGCACGCCCGTCATGATCCTGTCGATCGCCTCACGCTCCAGCACCTCGTGCTCGAGCAGCTCCTGGGCGAGCTCCTCCAGCTGGCGCCGATGCGCGACGATCAGCTTCTGCGCGGCCCTGCGCGCCTCCTCGATCAGGTCCTGGCGCTCCTCGTCGCGCAGCCGCAGCGTCTGCTCGGAGAGCCTCACGTCGCCGCCAGGCGAGCGCCCCACGCCGGCGGTGCCCATCGCGTAGTCGTGGACCATCGAGTGCGAGATGTCAGCGACGCGCTTGAGGTCATCCGAAGCCCCTGTGGTGATCGCGCCGAACACCACCTGCTCGGCCACGCGCCCGCCCAGCAGCACCGTCATGTAGTCGAGCAGCTCCTCGCGGGTCTTCAGGTAACGGTCCTCCGCCGGCAGGTTCAGCGTGTACCCGAGCGCGCGCCCGCGCGGGACGATCGAGATCTTGTGGACTCGATCCACCGATGGCAGCAGCTCGCCGCACAGCGCGTGACCTGCCTCGTGATAGGCGACAACGCGCCGCTCGTGGGAGTTGAGCACGCGTTTGGACTGAACGCCTGCGATCACCCGCTCGAGCGCCGAGTCGAAGTCCGCCTGGCCGATCGCGTTGGAGCTGCGTCGCGTAGCGAAGATCGCAGCCTCGTTGCAGATGTTTGCGAGGTCCGCGCCCGTCAGCCCACTCGTCTGCTGCGCCACCACCCCCAAATCGACATCGCCCATCGCCTTCTTTCGCGTGTGCACCTGCAGGACGCCAAGGCGGCCTTTGACGTCCGGCGGCGCCACGAACACCTGCCGGTCGAAGCGGCCCGGTCGCAGCAGCGCCGGGTCGAGCTTCTCCAGCAGGTTCGACGCCGCGATCACCACGATCCGCCCGCTGGAGGCGAAGCCGTCCATCTCCACCAGCAGCTGGTTGAGCGTCTGGTCCTTCTCGCCGGAGATGTCCATTCCCCTGCGCCCGCCCACCGCGTCGAGCTCGTCGATGAAGATGATCGCCGGTTCGTGCTTGCGGGCGATCGCGAACAGACGCCGGATGCGGGCCGCTCCCAGCCCGGCGAACATCTCCACGAACGACGCCGCCGACTGCGCGAAGAACTGGGCGCCGGACTCGCTCGCGACCGCCTTCGCCAGCAGCGTCTTGCCGGTGCCCGGCGGACCGTGCAGCAGCACGCCCTTGGGGACCTGTGCCCCCAGCGCCTGGAACGGCTTCGGTTCGCGCAGGAACTCCACGATCTCCTGCAGCTCGGCCTTCGCCTCGTCCACCCCGGCGATGTCCGCGAACGTGGCCGACTCGCTAGAGGACGGCTTGATCCGCTGCGGCTTGATCCGCGGCATCACCTTCAGCATCCGCCACATCATGAAAACCAGGACGCCGAAGAACAGGATCGCAAACACCGGCTCCCAGTTCAGAGCCCAGTTCTGTAGTTC
>JBOGXX010000069.1:0-3920 GCA_050696475.1 Solirubrobacteraceae bacterium
GCCGCATTCAACCGCTCTGCCACCCCTCCGGGGCGAGGCATCGATGGAAGGCTATTGGATTCGACGGGACCAGCCGTGGCCTCGCGTGTGGTTCGCTGGCCCCTCCCGGAGCATCACGGAGTTGCGAGCGTGCGCGCTACCGTGCGTAGGCGGCGCTCCAGATTCGATGCGATCTCGTTCATCGCTAGGCTCAAGCGCCCTACACCTCCAGGAGGCGCTTGTAGATGATGGCGAGTAGAGAAGCGGTTATCTGTCAGCCCCTGCGCACGCCGGTGGGGCGTTTCGGCGGCGCCTTGCGCGACGTGAGCGCGGCGGTGCTGGCGTCGACGGTGGTGCGCGAGCTGGTGGCGCGCACGGGACTGACGGGCGCGCACGTGGACGACGTGATCATGGGCCAGTGCTACGCCGGCGGCGAGGCGCCTGCGATCGGGCGCGTGGCGGCGCTGGACGCGGGCCTGTCGGTGGACGTGCCGGGCCTGCAGATCGATCGCCGCTGCGGCTCTGGCCTGCAGGCGGTGCTGTACGGCTGCATGCAGGTTCAGACGGGCGCCGCGGAGCTGGTGTTGGCGGGCGGCGCGGACAGCATGAGCCAGGCGGAGTTCTATTCCACGCGCCCGCGCTGGGGCGTGAAGGGCGGCGCGATCAAGCTGGAGGATCGTCTGGAACGCGCGCGCGTGAACGCGGGCGGCGTCAACCACCCGGTGGCTGGCGGCATGCTGGAGACGGCTGAGAACGTCAGGCGCGAGTACGCGATCGGGAGGGCCGCGCAGGACGAGCTGGCGCTGCGCTCCCACCAGCGCGCCGTCGCTGCGCAACAGAGCGGCGCGTTCGCCCAGGAGATCGTGCCGGTCGCCGTTGCGGGGCGTGGCGGCGAGGTGCTGGTGGAGCTCGACGAGCATCCACGCGCGGACACGACGCTGGAGGCGCTGGGCCGGCTGCGCGCGATCATGGGCTCCGACGACCCGGAGGCGACGGTCACGGCCGGCAACAGCAGCGGCCAGAACGACGGCGCTGCGATCTGTGTGGTGACGAGCCGGGAGCGGGCAGCGCAGCTGGGCCTGCAGCCGCTGGCGCGCCTGGTCTCATGGGGCGTGGCCGGCGTGGCGCCGGAGACGATGGGCATCGGGCCGCTGCCGGCGACGAAGCTGGCACTGGAGCGCGGGGGGCTGACGCTGGAGCAGCTGGACCTGATCGAGCTGAACGAGGCGTTCGCCTCTCAGGTGCTGGCGGTGCTCGGCGAGTGGCGGCTGCACGACGGCATGGAGCGGGTGAACGTCAACGGGTCGGGCATCTCGCTCGGGCACCCCGTCGGCGCCACCGGCGCCAGGATCCTCGCCACGCTCCTGTATGAGATGCAGCGGCGCGACGCGCGCTACGGCTTGGAGACGATGTGCATCGGCGGCGGTCAAGGCCTGGCAGCGATCTTCGAGCGCGTGGACGCATAGCGGTCACGCTCAGGAGGCGATCTCGGCGCTTCCCACGAACGACCGTTCGGCGCGGGCGGCGCTGTGCGTGGGGCAGTAGACGCCGCGCACGCTGCCGTCGCTGAGGCCGAACGCGAACCACACGCCGCCGCGCCAGGCGAAGCGGAAGAAGCGGTCCTCGCGCGAGCCGAGCAGCTCCTGCTCGTTGGCCCAGGCGACGGCGACGACGCTGGCGGGGATCGTTGCGCGGCAGGAGCACTCATCGGCCAGATAGCCGGAGGACACGCAACGCAGCAGGCGCTCGACGCGGGTGATGCTGATCGGTTGGGTTGGCTGGATCTCGGCGGTGTGCATCTGGCGGCTCCGTGTCTCAGAAGGACTACACAGCTCTGCCCGTATCGGGCAATCGGTGTCGTTCTTTTCGGGCAATGGGGCAATCTTGGGCGCCCGCACGCGGGAAGTCCAGGGCAATGGACGCTTGTATGACCGGGCCTGAACACGCGCATGCGCGTGTCCGGCCGCGCGTCGCGACGATCAGCCGCGCGCGCATGCGCGCGTCGCGACGATCAGCCACGCGTCGCGACGATCAGCCGCGCGCGTCCCACGGGCCACGCGGGACGCGGCGGTACGGCTGCCGGGCACGTCTGACGGCGCTCGTGCGGAGCCTGCTGCGCAGCTCTCGCTCGGCTTCGGCGCCTTTGCGCGTCATCGCGCCGGCGAGGTCGACGTTCCCGCGTCTGACGGTCCAGTAGCCGGTTGCGGTCTGTTTGATGGTCAGCTGCTCGGGTGACTCTTGCATGCTCGACCTCCGCTGAAAGGGGCTTTACGCGGAAGTGTGCCGGGCGCTTCTCAAGCGGCGTTAACTTTTCGCTAAGGCTTGGCGGCGTTCGTTAGGCTCAGCCGCCACGGCGATCGACATACGGCGGGGGCGGTGCTGGTGGCCCA
The DNA here is from genome assembly GCA_050696475.1 of Solirubrobacteraceae bacterium. Taxonomy (GTDB): domain Bacteria; phylum Actinomycetota; class Thermoleophilia; order Solirubrobacterales; family Solirubrobacteraceae; genus Palsa-744. Next base: position 2,370 of record JBOGXX010000069.1, read on the forward strand.
GCCGCTGACTCAGGTCGACCACGAGCTGAGCCACCTGCTCCTGATCCTGGCGTTGATCGGCGCGGGCGGCGTGGTCCTGGCGGCGCTGCTGGGAGCGCTGGTGGCGCACACGGCGCTAGCGCCGATCGCGCGCTTCACGCGTCGCACGGAGACGCTGACAGGCAACGTGGACCTTTCACGCAGGCTGGAGGTGCGGGGTCGCGACGAGCTCGCGCGGCTGGCGGAGAGCTTCAACGGGACGCTGGACGCGCTCGAGCGTTCGGTGCAGGCGCAGCGCCACCTGACAGCGGAGGCCAGTCACCAGCTGCGCACGCCGATCTCCTCCGCGCGCAGGAGGCACGCAAGCTCCCCGGCTCGGGTCTGGGCCTGGCGATCGTGCGCCAGGCGGCGGAGGCGTGCGGCGGCTCCGTCGAGGCGCAGAACGCCCCTGGAGGCGGTGCGCGCTGCTGCGCGTGAGCTTCGGTGCGCCGGTGCAGTTCGCGCAGGATGCCAACGCCGGGGCCTGATCGCACGGAGCGGGCGGCTGGCAGCGGCCGTCCGAGAGGCGCGCAACGATTGCGGGCCGTGAAGGAGATCGGCGGGCGACGTCTAATAGTCGCCGAAGTTCCGCAACTTTTGGGTTTTGATTGTCTCCAAGAGGGATAGATGACTGATGCTCGGTTCTAACGGGAGGTTCGCATGAGGGTTCACGCTCGGGTTTGGGTTCTGGCACTGCTCACGGGCGTGCTCGTGTCGCTGTGCGCGGTCGCCGCCGCGCAGGCGTCGTTCGGCGTTGAAAAGTTCATCGCGGTCAATTGCAAGGCCGAATACATCAAATGCGCCAGCACAGAAGCAGAAAGCACGCTTGGACCCACCGAACCGAAAGCCGTGTTCCCCAAGGAAAGCCTCTCCGTCGAAGAAGCCGAAAAGGAAGGCTTCGTGCAGGCAGGCGGGCGAGTGCCGTTCGGCATCACCGACTTTCAGGTCAACGTAAAAGGCGAATATCCCGATGCGGCGCCTGAAGGCGGACCCGTGAGCCACGTCCGGGTGGATGTCGCCCCCGGCCTGGCCACCGCTCCGGTGGCGGTTCCGACGTGCTCGGCAGCAGAATTCGGCAACGAAGAAGCGTTGCCGGGGACGGGCTTTTATGAAGCGCCTACATGTAAAGCCGAAACCGAAATCGGCATCGAACAGGTGACCCTATATCTCGGACCGAACGCCCTCGGAGCAGGCGTGTCCGACCTGCCGGTTGCGGGCAAGGTGTATAACCTCGAACAGCCGAAAGGCCTAGCGTCCTACTACGGCGCGGCGATCAAATTTCCGATCGCGGTGTCCAAAGGCTCGCTTGAACTCGCGTTCTCGAAAGAACCGGAAGGACACCTGCCGGAAGAAGACTTCAAAGGCGGGAAAGCCGAAAGAGAATTCACCGAAACATATCTTGAGGAAAAACAGTACTACGTCCACTCATTCGTGAAAGGGAGCGTCGAATGGGGCAAGGAAGCCAAGGGCACCGACCGGGGTGATTACCACGACTACTTCGAAGTCGAGGCTTCGACGGCCCTGCCGCTGATC
>JBOGXX010000070.1:0-5597 GCA_050696475.1 Solirubrobacteraceae bacterium
AGATGATCGAGGCCGTCGGCTGGCAGTACTTCCCCACCTACTTCCGGCGCTGCTCGGAGCTGCTCGCCGACGACGGCGCGATGCTGCTGCAGGCGATCACGATCGATGACCGCGCCTACCACGTGGAGAAGGCCGGAAGGAGCTTCATCAACACCTACATCTTCCCCGGTGGCTGCCTGCCGTCGATGGAGATCATCTCGCGCTCGCTCGCGCGCATGACCGACCTTCGTCAGGTCAACCTGGAGGACATCACCGCCCACTACGCGACAACGCTCGCGCGCTGGCGCGAGCGCTTCCTCGAGGCCACCGACCGGCTGACGGAGCTCGGCTACGACGAGCGCTTCCGTCGTCTTTGGGAGCTTTACCTGTGCTACTGCGAGGGCGGCTTTCGCGAGCGGCGCATCCAGGACCTGCAACTGCTGCTCGCCAAGCCTGGGTACCGCGACGAGCCCGCGCAGGTAGGGTCCCTGCCTGCATGAGACGCAGCCTGTTCGAGGATCTTCACGAAGACTTCCGCGCCAGCTTCCGCACGTTCCTGGAGCGCCAGGTGCTGGGCGAGGAGGGCCGCTACGGCGAATGGGAGCGTGCGGGGATCGTGCCGCGAGAGACCTATGAAGCGGCCGGTCGCGGGGGCTTCCTCGCCATGGCGGTGCCCGCGGAGCACGGCGGCGCGGGAGCCGAGGACTTCCGCCTGAACCTGATCATCGGCGAAGAGTGCCAGCGCGCAGCCGTCGGCAGCTTCGGCCTCGGCTGCAGCGTCCACACCGATATCTGCCTGCCCTACCTGCTCAGCTACTGCGACGCGCGCCAGCGCGGGCGCTGGCTGCCGGGGGTCGCCTGTGGCGAGCTGATCGCCGCGATCGCCATGACCGAGCCGGGAATCGGCTCGGACCTCGCCGCGATCTCAACCACGGCCAGGCGCGAGGGCGATCACTACGTGCTCAACGGCTCCAAGACATTCATCACCAACGGCATCAACGGCGACCTGGTGATCGTCGCCGCCAAGACCGGGGCGCGCGGGCACGAGAACAGACATCGCGACATCAGCCTGCTCGTGGTGGAGCGCGGCATGGAGGGCTTCGAGCGCGGGCGCAATCTGGAGAAGATCGGCCAGCACGCCCAGGACACAGCCGAGCTGTCGTTCACCGACGTGCGCGTGCCCGTCGAGAACCTGCTCGGCGTGGAGGGGGAGGGCTTTCGCTACCTCGTCTCCAACCTGCCCCAGGAGCGCCTGGCGATCGCCGCCGGCGCCGTCGCCGCCGCGCAGACCGCGCTCGACTGGACGCTCGAGTACGTGCGCGAGCGCAAGGCGTTCGGGCAGACGATCGGGTCCTTCCAGAACACCCGCTTCACGCTCGCCGAGCTGCACGGCGAAACACAGATCGCGCGCGTGTACGTCGACCACTGCACGCTGGCGCTGGACGCCGGCGAGCTCAGCGCTGAGGACGCCGCCACCGCAAAGGCCTGGTGCACCGAGCTGCAGGGTCGCGTCGTCGACCGCTGCCTGCAGCTGTTCGGCGGCTACGGCTACATGCTCGAGTATCCGATCGCCCGCGCCTACGCCGACGCGCGCGTCACGCGTATCTACGGCGGCGCCAACGAGATCATGAAGGAGATCGTCGGGCGCTCGCTGGGGCTGTAGCCTCGGGCAGGGCGCCGAGGCGTACGATCAACCGCGATGGCCGCCGCGGCGCTCTACCTCTTCAGCAGCGGCACGCTCGAGCTGGCAGGCGCGGAGGTACCGGTGCCGTTCTATCTGATCCGCCATCCACAGGGCGACGTGATCATCGACGGCGGCAACCCTCTCGCGGTCGCGCGTGACGCCCACGCCCATTGGGGCCGCCTCGCAGACATCTTCGCCGTGCACATGACAGAGCGCCAGCACTGCGCCGCCCAACTGCGCCTGCTCGGGGTCGAGCTCGAGTCGGTCCGCCACCTCGCGCAGACCCATCTGCACATCGACCACACGGGCGCGCTCGGTCACTTCCCCAACGCACAGGTGATCGTGCACGCCGCGGAGCTGCACAGCGCGCGCACGCTCGAAGAGCCCCACCGCCGAGGCTACGTGCGCGCCGACTTCCTGCAGCCGGGGCTTGACTGGCACCCATTCGAGGGCGACCTCGATTTGTTCGAGGACGGCACCGTGCGGCTGCTAGAGACCCCGGGGCACTCAGCCGGCCACGTCTCGGTTGCGCTCGAGCTCGAGGAGACCGGCCCCGTGCTGCTGACCGCCGACGCAGTCGACAACCGGGCCCAATGGGAGGGCCGCCAGGACCCGCGTCCGTTGCACTGCGCCGAGCAAGCCGGCCGATCCCGCGAGCGCCTTCGCGAGCTCGCGCGCGAGCTCCACCCGATGCTCGTGTTCGGGCACGACCCACGGAACTGGTCACAGCTCAAGCACGCTCCCGAATTTTACGCCTGAGAGACTGCCGCGTGCGAGCGCCCGTAGCGCGAAACCGCCCCATCCGCCTCACGGCCGTGCCGCGCGAGCGGCATCGCCGCCGCGTATCTCCCGTGCAATCTCCACGAAGTAATCCAGCGCGCGCGGGTTCGAAAGCGACTCCGCGCTCGCCGCCTGCTCGGGCGGGGTCCCCATCAGGATGCGCTTCACCGGTACCTCCAGGAGCTTGCCCGACAGCGTGCGTGGCACCTCCGCGATCTGGCGGATCTCGTTGGGGACGTGGCGCGGCGAGCAGTCCTCGCGGATGCGCTGCTTGATCTCCGCCGTGAGCCGGTCGTCCAGCTCGACATCCTCGCGCAGCACCACGAACATGATCATCCACAGCTCCAGCGCCTGCGCACCCTCCCCGCCACCGTCGGGCGCCGGGCGCGTCACATCGACGACGAGCGCGTCCAGCACGCCGCGCACGGCGGTCGCCGCGCGGTAGATCTCAGCCGTGCCCATGCGCACGCCCTGGCGGTTGATCGTCGAGTCCGAGCGGCCGTAGATGACCGCGCCGCCGCGCGAGGTGATCCGCACCCAGTCACCGTGGCGCCAGACGCCCGGGTACATCGCAAAGTAGCTCTCACGCAGGCGCGAGCGACCATCATCGGGGCACGAGTCGCCCCAGAAATACAGCGGCATCGAGGGCATCGGCTCGACGATCACCAGCTCTCCCACCTCGTCCTCGACGCTGCGGCCCTGCTCGTCCCACGCCTGCACAGCGCAGCCGAGCGCGCGGCACTGCAGTTCGCCTTCGTAGACGGGCAGCAGCGGGCAACCGGCAACGAACGCCGTGCAGACATCCGTGCCACCGCTGGTGGAGAACAGCCACACGTCGTCCTTGACGTGCTCATAGACCCAACGGAAGCTCTCCGGCGCCATCGGCGAGCCGGTCGCTCCGATCGCGCGCAGCGCGCTCAGGTCATAGGCACGGCCCGGCTCCACACCTGCCTGCTCGCAGCTCGCCAACAGACCCGGGCTGACACCCATGCACGTGATCCTCGCGCGCGCGGCAAGCTCCCAGAGAAAGCCCAGGTCGGGATGCGCGGGGCTGCCGTCGTAGAGCACGATCGCCGCCTCGCTGAGCAGGCAGCCCACGAGGAAGTTCCACATCATCCAACCCGTCGTCGTGAACCAGAACATGCGGTCGCCGCCGCGCAGGTCCAGGTGCAGGCGCTTCTTCAACTGCTCCACCAGGATGCCGCCGTGGCCGTGCACGATCGCCTTCGGCAGGCCCGTCGTGCCCGAGGAGTACAGAACCCACAAAGGGTGATCGAACGGCAGCTGCTCGAACGCCGGATCGGAGCCCTCGCCGGAGGCCAGAAGCTGATCCCACGTGAGAGCGCCGCGAACGCCGCCGCGGTCGCGTCCGGGCGGCCCCCGAAAGACCTGCTCATCGAATGCACCCTGCGCCAGGTAGGGCAGCATCACGACGTGCTCGACGGTTGGCATCTCGGCGAGCATCCGCTGGACGTTGGCCGTGCGGTCGAAGTCCTTGCCGCCGTGTCGGTAGCCGTCGACGGCAAGCAGCACCTTGGGCTCGATCTGCGCGAAGCGGTCGATCACGCTGCGCGCGCCGAACTCCGGCGCCGCGCTCGACCAGATCGCGCCGATCGCGGCCGTGGCGAGAAAGGCGACCAGCGTCTCGGGAACATTCGGCGCGTAGGCCACCACGCGGTCACCGCGCGTCACTCCCAGGGCCCGCAGGCCGCCGGCCGCCGCCGCCACCTGATCGCTCAGCTGGCCCCAGGTGATCTCCTCCAGCTCGCGCAGCTCCGAGCAGTGCAGCACCGCCACCTCCTGCTCGCGCCCGACGGCGCGCGCGAGCAGGTTCTCGGCGTAGTTGAGCTCGGCGCCCTCGAACCAGCGCGTGCCCGGCATCTCATGCGAGCCCAGCACGCGGCGGTAGGGCTTGGACGCGCGCACGCCACAGAAGTCCCAAATGCTCGCCCAGAAGTCCTCCAGGTGATCCACAGACCACTGCCACAGCTCGCCGTAGTCGGCGAACGGCCGGCCGCGACGCTCGCCGACCGCGGCCATGAAGCGCTTCATCTCCAGCTTCTGCAGCTGCTCGGGCGGGGGCTGCCACAGGGGATGCTGGCTGGCGGCGCTGCTCATGCGGGTATTCTCGCGGTTTGTGAGCCTGCCGGGGTTGCGCGAGGAGTTTCCCGTTCTTGGCGCCGTCGCGTACCTCAACGCCGGCACCGACGGTCCCCTGCCCGCGCGAGCGGTCAATGCAGCCGTGCGCGAGCTCCACCGCGAGCTCTCCCATGGGCGCGCGATGGCGCACTTCGAACGCCGCGCCGAGCTGAGCGCCGCGCTGCGCCGCGCCTACGCCACAGCGCTGGGCGCCGACCCGGCGGACGTGGCGTTGACGAGTTGCACAAGCGAGGGAATCGCGCAGGTGGTCGGCGGGCTTGAATTCTCGCGCGGCGATGAGATCCTCACCAGCGACGAGGAGCACCCAGGGCTGCTGGGAGCGCTGGCCGCCGCGCGCGAGCTGCACGGCGTGCAGGTGCGCGAGGTCCCATTTGCACAACTGGCCAACGCCGTCGGCCCGCGCACGCGGCTGCTCGCCTGCTCGCACGTCGGCTGGGTCAGCGGCTCGCTCGCTCCCGTCGAGCTGGCCGAGCTGGACGTGCCCGTGCTGCTCGACGGCGCCCAGGGCGTGGGCGCGGTGCCCGTCGACGTGGGCGCGCTCGGCTGCGACGCATACGCGGGCGCCGGGCAGAAGTGGCTGTGCGGACCCGACGGCACGGGGGTTCTATGGGTCAGCCCGGAGCTGCGCGAGCGGGTCTCCGTATCGCGGCGCGGCTACGCCAACCTCGCCGATCCCGGCGCAGGCCTCGACGCGGGGCTGCGCGCAGACGCTCGGCGCTTCGACACGATGTCCATGAACGCCGAGACCGCAGCGTGCGCGTTGGCCGCCATCGGCGTGCTGGAGTCCGCCGGCTGGGCTGCCGTACACCAGCAGGCCCGCACGCTGGCCGACCAGCTCGTTGAGATGCTCGCCGAGCGCGGGCGCGAGCCAGCGCCGCGCGGGACGAGCACGCTCGTCTCCTTCGAGAGCCCCGACCCCGAGGGCGAGCGCGCGCTGCTCGCCGAACAGGGTGTGATCGTGCGCAACATCCCCGACCGGCCCTGGCTGCGGGCG
>JBOGXX010000071.1:0-3156 GCA_050696475.1 Solirubrobacteraceae bacterium
ACCTCATACCCACGGTCCTTCCACAGGGCGATCCCGCCGGTCAACGAGCGCACGTGCTCGTAGCCGAGGTCCTCCTGCAGCGTGCGCGCGGCGTAGGCGGAGCGGTTGCCCGACTGGCAGTAGAGGATCAGCTCGGCCGAGCGATCGAGCGCCGCGTTCTCGATGCGCGCCTCCAGATGGCCCCGCGGGATGCTCTTGGCGCCGGGTAGGTGTCCCGTGGCGAACTCTTCCGAGCCGCGCACGTCGACGATCGTCACGCCCTCGCTGATCAGCTCATTGACCTCGGAGGGGTCGACCTCTTGTATCTGGCTCTTGACTCGGCGGAGAAGCTCCGCGCCTGACGGGCTCATTATGAAAACTCCTAAACCAGGGTCGGGATTCAGGGACTTCACAAAGTGTAGCGCCAGTTTGGCCTGTTGCCGGCGCCCGCTGCGAAAGGCGCCGGGTGCGCGCTCGTTCGGCGATCCGTTGGAGCCCTCGAGGCACGCGACGGCGGAAGCTCGACTTCGATCAGACAACCGGACGTGGATCTCCTGCATTCCCCTACCCTGAGCCGGATGTCCAAGCGGGCTGGAATGACGATGTTCGCGCTGGCGACGCTGGCGCTGGCGGCGGTGGTCGTGGTGATCGTGGCGGGCTCGCCGGGAGGCGGGAGGGGCTCGCGCCCGGCCTCGATCGCCTCGGCGAGTGACGGGGAATCGTCCTTCCAGGGCGCGGCGTTCCCGGGAGCGATCGCGGCGCCGGACTTCACGCTGCGCAACGAGCACGGCGAGCCGGTCTCGCTGAGCGCTTACCGCGGCCGCGTGGTGATGCTGACGTTCCTCTACTCGACGTGCGGAGACACATGCGTGGTGATCGGCGAGCAGATCCGCGGAGCGCTCAACGAACTGGAGGAAGCGCATGCGCGGGCGCCGGCTGTGCTGATCGTGACCGCGGACCCGAGGGCGGACACGCCGGCGAACGTGGCGCGCTTCCTGGCGGAGGTCTCGCTGAAGGGCCGCGTGCAGTACCTGACGGGCACGCCGGGGCAGCTGCGGGCGGTCTGGCGCGCGTATGCGATCAAGCCGGCGAGCGATGGCGCTGCGCTGTTTGACGAGTACGCGCCGGTGCTGCTGATCGACGGCTCGGGAGACAAGCGGGTGCTGTTCGAGTCCGAAGAGCTGACACCGGAAGGGCTCAGCCACGATGTGGGCAAGCTCGAGGGAGCCTCCGGCGGCCCCTGATACCCTAGCCACGAAGTAGGAAATCAGGATGATGTTCTCGACAAAGGCCGAGTACGGCGTACGCGTGATGGTCGAGCTTGCGCGCCGTGACGGCGGCGAGCCGGTCCCGCTGGCGGAGATCGCCGCGCACGACGGCCTCCCGCTCGCCTACCTGGAGCACCTGGTGGCACGCCTGCGCAAGGCGGCGCTCGTGGACTCGCGGCGCGGCTCGCGCGGCGGCTACATGCTGGCGCGCCCGGCGCAGGAGATCACGATGGCGGAGGTCGTCGAGGCGCTGGAGGGCTCGATCGCGCCGATCGAGTGCATCTCGCAGGCCTCCGACGGTTCGATCGTGTGCTCGCGCGAGATCGGAGCCCGTCCACCCAGCGCGGGCGCGACGAGCCACGCATGCCCGACGAAGCTGCTGTGGACGCGCGTGCGCCTCTCGATCGTGAACACCCTGCGCGCTACGACGCTGGCGGACCTGCTGGCGAGCCCGATGCTGCCGGGCGAAGGAGCGCTCGCCACGGGACCGGCCCTTCCGGCCGTGGGCGCCCGGCCGCTGACGGCGGCACACCGATCACCGACCCTCACGACGCGAGCCTGAGGACAGACCATGGCGGACCTGGAGATCACGAACCTGCACGTGCGCATCGAAGAGCGCGAGATCCTGCGATGCGTGGTCCTGGAGATCAGCCGGGGAGAGATCCACGCGCTGATCGGCCCGAGCGGCTCGGGCAAGTCGACCCTCGCGAACACGCTGCTCGGCCATCCCGCATGTGAGCTCACGGCGGGCTCGATCGTGTTCAAGGGCGAGGACCTCACCGAGGCCGAGCCACACGAGCGCGCGAAGGCGGGCCTGTTCCTGGCGTTCCAACACCCGGTGTCGATCCCGGGCGTGTCGGTGGCGAGCTTCCTGCGCATGGCGATCAACGCCAAACGCGAGGAGCCGATCCAGATCAAGGAGTTCCGCACGCAGCTGCAACACGCGATCGAGCTGCTGGACGTGGGCCGCGCGTTCACCTCGCGCCACCTCAACGACGGCTTCTCGACCTGCGAGAAGAAGCGCGCGGAGATCCTGCAGATGGCGATGCTGGCGCCGGAGGTGGCGATCCTGGACGAGACGGACTCGGGTCTTGACATCGACGCGCTGCGCACGGTGGCGGAGGGCGTGCGGAAGCTGCACCACGAGCAGGGCCTGGGCGTGCTGATCATCAGCCACCACCAGCGGATCCTGCATTACGTGCAGCCGCAGTTCGTGCACATCCTGATGGACGGGAGGATCGTGCTCGAGGGCGGCGTGGAGCTGGTGGACCGCCTGGAGCGCGAGGGCTATGACCAGATCGGCCAGGCGGTTGGCGCGGGCGAGGCCGGCGGCGTGCCGGATGTGCTCACGCGCACGCTGCCGGGAGCATGACGAGGATGGACGGCCGGTACCGCGATTACATCCTCGACCACCACAAGCACCGCGCCGACGATCGCCTGAGCCGGCGCGCGTTCAGAGCTTGCGCGCCCTGACGGCGGTCCCGTAGGCGCAGATCTCGGTCCACGTGGAGCCGAGCTCGGAGGTGTCGAAGCGGAACGCGAGGACCGCGTTGGCGCCCTTGGCCTCGGCCTCCTCGACGAGCCTCTCGGTGGCGTGCTCGCGCCCGGCGGCGAGCATCTTGGTCATCCCCTTGAGCTCACCGCCGACGAGCGACTTCAGCCCGGCGCCGATCTGCGAGCCGAGATTGCGCGAGCGGACGGTCAGGCCGAACACCTCGCCGTAGACCTCGGTGACCGTGCGCCCCGGCACGTCGTTCATGGTCGTGATCAGCATCGCTCCAGCACCTCCAGCACCTCGGGAATGGACGTCACGCGCAGACCATCCCAGGTCCGCACCTCAGGCCACACGGGATCCTGGCCCGCCCTGTGGATGAGGATCGGCCGCAGCCCGACCCGCCGCGCGCCGTCG
>JBOGXX010000072.1:0-12145 GCA_050696475.1 Solirubrobacteraceae bacterium
GGACTACCGTGTGAACGTCACGCAGTGGGAGCTCGACCGCTACCTGTCGATCCTGTAGGCGAGCGATCGCTGTCTTTTTAAGGGGCCTACGCCTGCCGGCTCCGGCTGCGGGCAGGCCGTGGCGCTCCTCAGGCGTGTGGCGCGCCCTCGCCGCGTCGGCAGATGACGCTGTGCAGCTCGCTGGTGAGCTTGGCCACCTGCTGGGTCAGCTGGGTGTTCTGCTCGAGCATGCGCGTGTGCTGCTCGGCCAGCGTCTTGTCCTGGATCAGCACCTGCGCCTGGCCGGCCTGGAACTCGGCGACCCCCTTGGCATCGGCCTCGCGGTGGGCCTGCAGGGCTTCGTCGCGCACCTTGTCGCGGTCGGCCTGGCGGGTCTGAGCGAGCAGGATCAGCGGCGCCGCGTAGGCGGCCTGCAGCGAGAAGGCGAGGTTGAGCGCGATGAACGGGTACTTGTCCCAGGCGATCGCGTTGGTGACCGCGAGCGCGTTGAGCAGGATCCAGAGGATGACGATGCCGGTCTGCCCGAGGATGAACGTGGGCGTGCCGAAGAACCGCGCGAAGCGCTCGGCCTGGATGCCGAAGGCGTCTCCGCCGAACGGGCGGTGATGGTCCGACGGTAGCCGGCTGCGCGATTGGGCATCCGCCGCCACAGCCACGCATTCGGCTGGCGCGGCGATTGTCCTGCCGCGATCGCGCTCAGCGCTCGGCGGGAACGGCGCACGCGATCGGCCGCGCGGGGGCGAGCTGCCAGTGCATCGCCTGCAGCATGTGCCCGAACGCGCCGGGATGGCGCGGGGCGATCTCTGAGACGAGTGAGATCGCGCCGCGTGCGTGGTGCTGGTAGCGCTCCACGCCGGTCAGCTGCGCGAGGCGCAGAAGGCCCAGCGCGGCGCTGGAGGAGCCCGAGGGGATCGGCGAGTCCTCCAGATCCTTGCGCCTGACGATCAGCGCTTCGCCGTCTGAGGCGGTCGCGAAGAAGCCGCCTTGCTCGGCGTCGGCGAAGCGCTCGATCAGCTCGTCGGCGAGCGCCGTCGCCTCCTGGAGCCAGCGCTCCTCGCAGCTGGCTTCGAACAGCGCGAGCAGCGCCTCGAGCAGGAAGGCGTGGTCCTCCAGATAACCGTCGAGCTTGGCCCGCCCGTCGTTGTAGGTGCGCAGCAGCCGCCCGCGCCCGTCGCGCATCTCGCGCTGCAGGAACTCGGCGCACGCGACCGCCGCCTCCAGGTAGGCCGGTCGACCGAGGGCGGCGCCGGCCTCGGCGAGCGCGCACAGCATCAGCGCGTTCCAGCTGGTCAGGCGCTTGTCGTCGAGCGCCGGATGGACGCGGCCGGCGCGTGCCTGCAGGAGCGTCCCGCGGATCCGCGCCGACGTCTTCTCATCGGGCGCGATCCCGCGATCGGTGAGCACGTTCAGCCCCGGCTGCGGATCGTGCGGATCCTGGAAGTTGCCCTGCTCGGTGAGTCCGAGCCAGGCGATCGCCGCGCGGGCATCGGCGCCGAGCAGCTCCCGCAGCTCGGAGCTCGTCCACACGTAGAAGCGCCCCTCGACGCCCTCGGAGTCGGCGTCGAGCGCGCTGTAGAAGCCACCCTCGGGTCCGCGCATCTCGCGCATCGCCCAGTCCAGCGTCCGCGTGCAGACCTCGCGCAGGCGCAGGTCGCCGGAGGCCTGCCAGCCGTGCAGGTAGGCGCGCGCCAGCAGCGCGTTGTCGTAGAGCATCTTCTCGAAGTGCGGCACCGTCCAGGCGGCGTCGACGCTGTAGCGCGAGAAGCCGCCGCCGAGCTGGTCGTGGATGCCGCCACCGGCGATCGCGTGCAGGGTGCTGAGCGCCATCGAGCGCCCCTCTCCCAGCAGCAGCAGCTCGAGCACGGCGGCCTGTGGGAACTTGGGCGCCGTGCCGAACCCGCCGTGGCGCGCGTCGAAGCTCGCAGCGAGCGTCGCCACGGCCTGCTTGAGCGCATCCTCGCGGAGGGGCTCGGTGGCGGGCGACAGGCGCGCCGCGCCCGCCAGCCGCTCCCGCAGGCGCTCGCCGCCGGCGCGGATCTGCTCGCGGTCGACCTCCCAGGACTCGGCGATCGCCTGCAGCAGCTGCGTCCAGGCGGGCATCCCTTGGCGGGGCTCGGGCGGGAAGTAGGTACCGCCGTAGAACGGCAGCTGCTCGGGCGTGAGGAACACGTTCAGCGGCCAGCCGCCGTGGCCGGTCATTCCCTGCACGGCCTCCATGTAGATGGCATCGACGTCAGGGCGCTCCTCGCGGTCCACCTTGACGCAGACGAAGCATTCGTTCATCAGCCGTGCGGTGCGGGGGTCCTCGACGGACTCGCGCTCCAGCACGTGGCCCCAGTGGCAGGCGGAGTACCCGATCGAGACCAGCAGCGGCTTGTCCTGCGCCCGCGCGCGCTCGATCGCCACGGGGCCCCAGGGCAGCCAGTCGACGGGGTTCTCGGCGTGCTGGCGCAGGTAGGGGGAGGTCTCCTGCGCTAGCGCGTTGGGCACACGCTCAGGGTAGCCCCGCGAGCGAGTCGCCCGTGCCGGGCGTTCGCGGGGCGCCATGCGCGACGAGCCTGTCGGCGGCTGCTTGCGAGGGCCATTCGCCGCTCCCGACGCGCGAGAGCCTGACCTTGGCGAGATTCACGGCGAAGCTCCTGCCGCCGAGGCTGCCGGTGATCGTCTCGGTGGTCGAGCCAAAGCTCACGATCCCGTGCGCTGCAGCTGCCCCGGAGATGCGAATGTCGGTCCTCTGCAGCTCGCCGTCGCGTACCGGGAAGCTGGCGCTCAGCTGCACGCCGGGCACGAACGAGAAGTCGTGGAGGGTGGCGGCGGAGCCGGTGAGCTTGGCGTAACCGCCGCGCAGGCCGCCGAAGCTCGAGCCGCTGGGAAGCCTCTGGTCGGCCTGCAGGGTGGCCGCGATCACCTGGCGGTTGAGATCGACGAGCGTGTCGAGCACCGCCACGAGGGTGCGCCCGGGACGTCCCTTCAGTCCGGACGGTGGACGTACGCCGGCGAGCCGCGTGGGGGTGATCGGAGTCGGACTGAACGGGTTTGCGCCCGGCACACAAGGCTGGATTTGACCCCCGGCAACCCCGCCGGCGAAGAAGGCGCTCACGGCCAGCGAGGCGCAATCGCTGAAATCGCTGCCGATCACCGAGTGCCCGGTGTAGGGCACGACGAGCAGCTGTGCGTCGGGGATCCGCGCGGCGAGGCTGCGCGCGTCGGCGGTCGGCGTCCGCAGGTCCTGCTCGCCGGAGAGGATCAGCGTCGGCACGTCCGGCAGGGCCGCTGCGGGCGGTGGCGGGGTGGAGGCGTCGGGCCAGCCTGCGCAGGCGGCGAGGAGGCTGTTGGAGTACGCGGCTGACGAGTCGAACGGATAGAAGTCGGCGCTGGGCTGGGCGTGCAGGTACTCGAGCGCTTCTGCGAGCCTCGTTGCGCGCGGGGCGCTGCGCTGCCACGGGAACGGCGTCTCCTCGCAGGATGTCGCCGCGAACAGCGTTTCGTCGGTCTCCTGCGCGGGTTCGCCTGTGGTGCCCTCGGCGGGCACGTTGGGAATCAGTCCCTCGGAGAGCAGGTACAGGCGTAGCAGCGGGTCGGGATCGTGTCGCAGGGCCGAGCGCACCGCGGCCGGCAGCAGCGCGCGCAGCGCGGGGTTCAGGTCGCCGGCCTCGAGGATGCCGAGCAAGCCCTGCGCGGTGAGCGAGCTCGCATGACGCCTGCCGGAGCCGTCATAGACCGAGCCGCTGAGCGCGCGCCTGCCCAGCTGCGCGGCGAGGGTTGCGACTTCGGCGACCGGATCTGCTGTGATCCCGGCGCAGGCCCTGTCGGCACAGAGCTCTTCGAGCACGCCCGGGATCGCCTCGAACGTCGGGATCGCGACGGGTTCGGGGCCGTTGCTGGGGACGACCGAGTCGAGCACCATCGATTCGACGTTCTGAGGGTAGCGTTCCGCATACTCCTCAGCGACCTTCGTGCCGTAGGAGGTTCCGTACAGGACGAGCTTTTCGTAGCCGCCCGCCTGGCGGATCGCCTCGATGTCCTGGACGGATTCCTGCGTGGTGAAGGCGCCTCTGGCGGGGCCGAGCTCGGCTGCGCATTCTTCGAACAGCCGCGTCGCGGACTTCGCGCTGAGCGATTCGAACGCCGGGCAGCTGAGCGGGTCCGAGGCGCCGGTGCCGCGCTGGTCGAAGACGATCAGATCGCGCGAGCCGAGCGCTGGGGCGATCGCCTGGGCGATGAATTCGGCGAGCGGCAGTGCCGCCTGCCCGGGGCCGCCCGCGAGCGCGAGGACCGCGTCCCGGCTCGGTGCGGCGCCGGCGGGCTTGCGCTCGACGCTGAGCGTGATCGTGCCCGCCACGCCGCCGGCGCGGTCGAGCGGCACGGGCAGCGAGGTGCATTCGAACGCCGGCTGGGTGGGGCAGGGTACGAAGCTAAGCCTGGAAGCGGCGGATGAGCTGGGCGAGGCGGCGAGCAGCAGAACGGGCGCCAGCGCCAGCGCCAGGATGGTTGCTCGCCTGTGCATCGGTGCCGACAATAGCCGCAGCGCCATTGGAACTCGCCGCCAGGCGCACGTGGCGTCCGCCGAGCGCGCCGGTGAGCTCGTGGTGGGCACCGAGCCGCAGCGTGCCGTGCGCGCCGGCCGAACCAGCGATGCTCAGATCGGCGGCTCCCGCGGAGATCGATCCTGAGACGGTCACCCCGGGCACATACGAATATCCGTGCAGCTGGAAGGCGTCGTCGGCGAACGCGCCCCACCCGGCGCGCAGGCCACCGGTCCGAAGCGACGCCAGCACGGTGCGTTGCGATGAGCCGCTGAGCGTCACCTGGAAGGAGAGCTGGCGGATGAAGTCCTGCAACGTGAGCGCGACCGCATGCAGCGTGCGTCCGGGCCGGCCTCGATAGCCCGCGGAGGGCGAGATCGCGCCGAGGCGCTCGGGGGGCAGTGGCGCCGGGCGCAGGCCCGACGGCGCCGGCGCCTGCCTGCAGGGCTTGATCGGCTCGTCGGCGAACAGGTTCTGCAGCGCTTCGCTTGCACACGGGGTCTGCTCCTCGGTGAGGACCGAGTGACCGGTGTAGGGAACCACCAGCAGGTGCGAGTCGGGGATCCGCGCGGCCACTTCGCGGGCGTTCGCCGTCGGGGTGCGCAGGTCGTCGGCGCCGCTGAGGATCAGCGTGGGCACGTTCGGGAGCGGCGCTTCGTCGAGATCCGGTGCCGGTGTCGTATACGGCCAGTATGCGCACGCGTCGACGTCGCTGAGCTCGATCGCGGCGGCCGCGGTGAAGGGGGCGAAGACGCTCGCGGGCAGCGCCTGCGCGGCCGCCGTCGCCTGCGCGATTCGCGTCTTCGGTTCGGCGTCGCGGCTCCACGGGAACAGCTGCTCTTCGCAGCTCGTGGCGTAGTAGAGCGGCGTGTCGAAGTCTTCCTGTTCGCCTTCGCCGTGACCTGCGCTCTCCACGAGGCGCGCGAGCGGTGCATAGTCCTCGCGCGCGCCGGCGGCGACGGCGGTCACGAATTCGGCTCGCAACGGGTTGGAGAAGTCGCCGGCGAGCAGGATTTCCAGAAGGTCCGGGTCTGTCAGCGGGATGCTGTGCGGGCGGCCGCGGGCATCGATGAAGCGTCCATCGAGGCCGCCGTGCGCGATTCGCTTGACCAGCCGCGTGAGATCGGCGACGGGGTGGGGCGTCGTGTGCGCACACGCCTTGGCGGCGCACAGCTGACGGAGGATCCGCGGGATCGCCGCGAACGTGGTGCGGTTGAGCGTTTCCGGGCCATCGGGTGCTACGACCGAGTCGAGGACGAGCGCTTCGACGTGGCTGGGATACTCCTGCGCGTACTCCTCGGCGACCTTGGTGCCGTAGGAGGTGCCGTAGAGGACGAGCTTTTCATAGCCACCCGCCTGGCGGATCGCCTCGATGTCGGCGACCGTGTCCGCGGTCGTGTAGAAGCTGCGGTCGGCTCCGAGCTGGCCGCCGCAGGCTTCGATCAGCGAGCCCAGCGAGTGGTAGAGGCTGGGAACTTCGAATGCGTGGCAGGAGAGCGGATCGGAGAGGCCGATGCCGCGCTGGTCGAAGACGATCAGATCGCGCGTGGCGGCGATCGGGCCCAGCAGTTCGGCAAACGCTTCAGCGAACGGCAGCGCCGGCTGACCGGGACCGCCGGCCAGCGCGATGATCGCGCTGTGCGCTTCGCCGACGGTGGCGCGGTGGCGGCGAATGGCCAGCGTGATCGTGCCAGGCGTCTGGCCGCTGGGATCCAGCGGTACCGTCAGGTGGCCGCAGGCGAAGTCGTTGCTGTCCCCGCACGGCGCGAACGCGATCTGCGCGCCGGCGGATGCGATCGACCCGGAGGCTCCCAGCAGGCAGACCCAGGCGCAAGCGGCGAGAAGCGCCACCGCGAGCCTCCGTGCGGAACGGTTCATTCGCCGGAATCTATTGCCTGGCGCGGCGTGACCGCGCCGCTCGCCGCCCGGCGCGCCCGGCACCCCGGCGCGGCGCGCACCAGGGTGGCGGTAGGGTCTCGCAGGTGAGCTGTGAGCGCGAGATCGTCGATGCACCGGGGGCGCCGGCGGCGATCGGGCCGTACAGCCACGCGGTGCGCGCGGGCGGGCTGCTGTTCTGCTCCGGTCAGATACCGCTGGACCCGGTGTCGGGCGAGCTCGTCGGCGACAGCGCCGCCGCGCAGGCTCGCCGCTGCCTGCAGAATCTGGGCGCCGTCTGTGAGGCGGCGGGCGCCACGCTCGCGCAGGCGGTGCGCATGACCGTCTACATGACCGACCTGTCGGCATTCGCGGAGGTCAACGAGGTCTACGCCTCGTTCTTCGCGCAGGACCCGCCGGCGCGGGTGGCGATCGGCGTGGCGGCGCTCCCGCGGGGCGCGGGAGTGGAGATCGACGCGGTCGTGGCGCTCGACTAGCGTCCGCGCTGAGAGCGCCGGGGCATGAGCTCTGTGGGCTCGCCGGCGCGCCCGGGCACCTCAGCTCGCGCCGGCTCGCAGCTCCGCGCGCCTGACCTTGCCGCTGGCGGTCTTCGGCAGCTCCGCGACGAAGTCGACGATTCGGGGGTACTTGTAGGGAGCCGTCTGGCGCTTGACGTGATCCTGGAGCTCGCGCACGAGCTCGGGCGAGGGCGCGTAGCCCTCGTCGCGCAGCACCACGACGGCGCGCACCACCGAGCCGCGCTCCTCATCAGGCGCGGCCACCGCGGCGGCCTCCGCGACCGCGGGGTGGGCGATCAGGGCGGACTCGACCTCGAACGGTCCGATGCGGTAGCCGGCGGAGACGATCACGTCGTCGCCGCGGCCCTCGAAGTACAGCCAGCCGTCCTCGTCCCGGGTGACGCGGTCGCCGGTGTGCCATGGCGGCCCCTCGCGCCGGTCGCGCACCTGCCACTCGCCGCGCCCGCGGCGCACGGCATCCTCGCCGAGGTAGCCCAAAAAGAAGGTGGGCACGCTCGCCGGGTCGACCGTCAGCTCGCCGTCCACGATCCTCAGGCCGATGCCCGGGAGCGCACGGCCCATCGATCCAGGTCGGGCCTGCTCGTGCGCCGGCGTGGCGGTGGTCTGCCCGGTCTCGGTCTGGCCGTAACCGTCACGGATCTGCAGGCCGGTCGCCTCTTGCCAGGCGTGCAGCACCTCCGGGTTCAGCGCCTCGCCGGCGGCGACCATTCCGCGCAGGTCCGGCAGCGCGCGCAGCCCGGTGCGCTTGGCGATCACGCGATACTCGGTGGGCGCCATGCACAGCACATTCACGCGCTCGCGCTGCACGAGCTCGAGGCGCTCGCCGGGATCGAAGCGCGCGTCGTGCAGCAGCGCCGCCGCGCCGGAGAGCCACGGCGCGATGAACGCGTTGCGCGCGGACTTCGACCAGCCGCTGGCGGCGGTGCACCAGACGAGCTCCCCCGCGCCCGCGCCCAGCCAGTGCTCGGCCTGCGCGCGCTGGCCGCACAGGTAGCGCTGGGCGTGCAGGACGGCCTTGGGCGCTCCGGCGGTGCCGCTGGTGAAGGCGATCAGGCACGGGTCCTGCGGCTGCAGCTCCACGACAGCGGCGGGCGCTCCCGCGAACAGGCGCTCGTCGGGCACGTAGGCGACGCCCACGGATGCGGCGGACGCGCCGAGCGCCGCCTCGAGCTGATCGCAGTTGCGCTCGTCGCAGACGATCAGCGTGGGATCGACGACGCCGATGCGCAGCTGCAGGTCCTTCGCGCGGAGCTGCTCCGTGCACGGCAGCACGACCGCGCCGATGCGAAAGCAGGCGAACATCGTCAGCACCCACTCGGGACGGTTGCCGATCAGCGTCATCACAACATCGCCGCGGCCGACGCCGCTGCGCTGGAGATGGCCCGCGAGGCGCGAGGAGCGATCGGCCAGCTCACCGAAGCTCCACTCCCTGCGAGCCCCGTCGCGGGCGAGCTCAACCAGCGCGAGCCTCGCTGGAGGGGAGGCGTCCAGGACCTCGCGCGCAAAGTTCACGCAGCCATTCTCCCTTAACCGCTGTGGACCCCGGTGTTGCGGGTCACCTCGGCCGTTGGAGCTCTCGTTGCGCCTGCACGCTCGCGGTGGCTCGATCACGATCGACGCGTAGCTCGTGAGTTGAGTCGCTGCGCGGTCGCGGGCGGTCGGCGGCATCCGGCGGGTTCGATCGTCGGCGGGCCGGCGCTTCACGCGTCGGTGCCGGCTCCGAGTCGGATGCCTGCAGCGAGCGGCCCGGCGGGGACCGATATCCTGCCGGTGCACACCCACAGCCCCGACAACGACTCCGGAGCACTGATCAGATGGCCGTAGCCGCCTCCCAGCACACCGAGATGACCGACGAGCAGAAGGCGATCACCGAGATGGTGCGCCAGTTCGCCGACGAGCAGATCCTGCCCAACGCCGAGCACTACGACCACGAGGACGCCTTCCCCGAGCCGATCGTCGAGCAGATGAAGGAGCTGGGGCTGTTCGGTGTGACGATTCCCGAGGAGTACGGCGGGATGGGACTCGACCTGACGACCTACGCGATGATCGTGGAGGAGCTCTCGCGGGGCTGGATCTCGATCTCGGGGGTGATCAACACGCACTTCATCGGCTCCTACCTGCTGATGAAGTTCGGTAGCGACGAGCAGAAGGAGAAGTACCTGCCGCGTATGGCCACCGGTGAGATCCGGGCGGCGTTCTCACTGTCCGAGCCCGAGCTCGGATCGGATGTGCAGGCGATCAAAACGAAAGCCGTGAAGACCGATGAGGGCAGCTATGAGATCAACGGCCAGAAGATGTGGGTCACCAACGGCCTGCGCTCGGATCTCGTGTTCGTGCTCGTCAGGACCGATGCCAACGCGGAGAAGGCCCACAAGGGCATGACCTGCTTCATCGCTGAGAAGGAGGGCGCCACCCACGAGAACACGGGCGCTTACGCCGGCCTGAACGTCCCGCCGCAGCTGCGCAAGATGGGCTACAAGGGTGTCGAGTCGACGGAGCTCGTCTTCGACGGCTACCGCTGCCCGGCCGAGAACGTCCTCGGTGGCGAGCAGGCCGGGCTCAACAAGGGCTTTCCGCAGATGATGGACGCGCTGGAGGTCGGGCGCGTGAACGTCGCCGCGCGCGGCGTGGGCATCGCCCAGCGGGCGCTCGAGCTGGCGCTGCGCTACTCGCAGGAGCGCAGGACGTTCGGCAAGCCGATCTCAGAGCACCAGGCGATTCAGTTCAAGCTCGCCGACATGGCCACCCAGGTCGAAGCTGCGCGCCTCTTGACGCTGCGCGCGGCGCGACTGAAGGACGCCGGTGAGCGCTCGGACCTCGAGGCGGGGATGGCGAAGCTGTTCGCCTCGGAGGCGGGTCGCTTCTGCGTCGAGGAGTCCTTCCGCATCCATGGTGGCTACGGCTACTCCAAGGAGTACGAGATCGAGCGTCTGTACCGGGACGCGCCGCTGCTGCTGATCGGCGAGGGAACCTCAGAGATCCAGCGTATGGTGATCGGCCGCAAGCTCTTGCAGCGGCATAAGATCTGACAGACAGCACGGACCGTCAACCGATTCAGGAGGAGAGACGCGGGGACATGGCCGAGGACGCCAAGACTCTGATCGAACTCGCTACCCGCAGGTTCCTCGGCGAAGTGCCGGCGCTCGAGCCGATCAAGCTGGTGGTGGGCGTGGAGCTGCGAGGCAGGGGAGACGTGCAGCAGTTTCGGCTGGAGATGCCCGGCGTGAAGGTCAGCAAGGGACCGGCGGCGGACGCCCGCGTGCGTCTCGACATGCGCCGCGAGTTCTTCAACGTGATGGCCCGCGAAGGCAAGGTGGCCGACTGGGTCGAGGCATTCACCTACGGTCAGGCGAAGGCCTCCGGCCCGGAGCAGTTCATTCGCCTGATCGTCAACGTGGTCGAGCGCCAGCAGGAGCGCGAGCGCACACCCAAGGCCCGCAAGCACCCCTAGGGCGCCGACAACACGCCGCTGTGAGCGCACCACCGGTCGCCGCGACGAGGGGCTGCGCGAGGCGCTGCGCGGGGGGGCTGCGCCGGCGGGGCGTGCCGGGGTGGGCTGCGCGGGGGGTCAGTGGTAGGAGCTGAGCTGCTCGGCCAAGAACGCGAGCGAACCGAGCAGGCAGATGCACATGACGATGAGTGAGAGGTTTTCGTTCATCGGCTGTGTCACAGAAGATAGAGGACCAGGCGGCCGCGCGGCGTGGCGGGCGCCGTCGCACAGCGCGTCACAGCTGTGCGTCGCCGTCGTAGCGCTTGATCACCTTCACCGGGTGGGTGGGATCAAAGTCGGCGGCGTCGAGACACAGGCGGCAGAGCACGCACTCGTCGAGGTTCTTCTCGACGAGCTCGAGCGTGCCCTCGGTGCCCTGTGCGTAGACGTCGACCGGGCACGCCTCGGTCAGCTTCTTGGCAAGCTCGACGTCGGCCGCCGCGCGATCGTCGACTTCGACGGCGATGAACAGGCCGTCCTTCCTCACGCTTGGCTCCTCTCCCGCTGCGTGGAGGATCGCGCCAGCTTGGCCTTGACGAGGTCGGGGATCTCATCGATCCGCTGCACGACGGGGATGCCGGCCGCCTGCAGCCGTGCGATCTTCTCCGTCGCGCTGTCCTCCTTGCCCTCGACGATCGTGCCGGCGTGCCCGAAGGACATGCCCTGCATCTCCTCGTCGTCCATGAACTTCCCGGCCATGAAGGCGATGATCGGAAGGCGCGAGTCGTGCTCCTTGACCCACTGCGCCAACTGGGCCTCCATGCGACCGCCGGGCTCGGTGTAGATCACGATCGCCTGGGTCTGCTCGTCGGCCTCGAAGTACGGCATCAGCTCGGCGTAGGTCGAGCCGATGATGGCGTCCCCGCCGATCGATACGGCCGTGGAGACCCCGAGTCCAGCGGCGGTCAGCGTGGAGGAGATCTCCGTGGTCATGCCGCCGGAGCGGCTCATCACACCGACGGCGCCGGGCTGATAGGCCTTGGCGGCGTTGCGTGCCGGGCCGCCGATTCCGCCCATCTTGGCAACGCCCGGGACGATCACGCCGAGGCAGTTGGGACCGATGATTCGTGCGCCCTTGGCGTCGGCGAGCTCGACCATCATCGCGACGTCACGGCGCGGGATGCGCTCCGTGACGATGACGATCGTCCTGATCCCGGCGTGCAGCGCCTCGAACACGGCGTCGCGCGTGCCCGCCGGCGGGACGGTGACGACCGAGCCGTCCGGCACGACGCCGCCGTTGTGCGCGACGAGTTGCTCGACGGTGTCGAACACCGGCACGCCGTGGACCTCGCGGCCCTTGCGGCCGGGGGTGACGCCGCCGACGATCTTCGAGCCGTAGTCGAGACACTCGCGCGTGAGGTTGACCGCCTCGCGCCCGGTGATGCCCTGGATGATGAACGTCGTGTCTGCGTCGATCAGGATCGACATGTATACGTTCCACTTTGGAGAGTGCGTCTAACCATAGTTACACGCACTCTCTATTTTTTATACAACAACCCACGTCTTTATCTTTCTGATAGATACCATAGTTACACTCATTTTTCAATTTCTCAGCACAAAGCGCAAGCATCAGGAAGCACAGGCATCACAAAACGCAATCATCACGAAGCACAATCATCACGAAGCACAAGCATCACGAAGCACAAGCATCAGGCCGCGACCTCGGGCGGGCGGGCTTGCGGGTGGGCTTGCGGGCGGGCCTTAATCCTCTGCAC
>JBOGXX010000073.1:0-3570 GCA_050696475.1 Solirubrobacteraceae bacterium
TCGCGATCCTCCGCGGCCTGAAGGAGCGCTATGAGGTGCACCACAAGGTGCGCATCCAGGACAGCGCGCTGATCGCCGCCGCCACGCTCTCCCAGCGCTACATCCCCGACCGCTTCCTGCCCGACAAGGCGATCGACCTGATCGACGAGGCGGCGTCGAAGATCCGCATCGAGATCGACTCGCTGCCCACGGAGATCGACGAGGTGGACCGCCGGATCATGCAGCTGCAGATCGAGCTGACGTCGCTGCGCAAGGAGAAGGACTCGGCGTCCAAGCAACGGCGCGAGGCGATCGAGCGCGAGCTCGAGGAGCTCAAACAGCGCTCGGACGCGATGAAGCAGCAGTGGCAGAAGGAGAAGGACGCGATCCAGGGCGTCTCCGAACTGAAGCAGCGCCTGGAGCAGGCGCGCCTGGAAGCCGAACGGGCCGAGCGCGAAGCGAACCTGCAGCGCGCCGCCGAGCTGCGCTACGGCGAGATCCCCGAGCTGGAGAAGCACCTCGCCGAGCATGAATCCGCGCAGAGCGAGGGCGCGGCGGATGAGGCGCAGGCCGGGGTGGGCGGGACTCAATTCCTGAAGGAGGAGGTGGACGCCGACGACGTCGCCGAGGTCGTCGCCCGCTGGACCGGCATCCCCGTCAGCCGCCTGCTGGAGGGCGAGACGGAGAAGCTCCTGCACATGGAGCAGCGCCTGCACGAACGCGTGATCGGCCAGGACGAGGCGATCGAGGCGGTGGCCACGGCGCTGCGGCGCTCGCGTGCGGGACTGCAGGACCACGATCGCCCGATCGGCTCATTCATGTTCCTCGGCCCGACAGGCGTCGGCAAGACGGAGCTCGCCCGCGCTCTGGCGGAGTTCATGTTCGACTCACAGGACGCGATGATCCGCGTCGACATGTCCGAGTACATGGAGAAACACTCGGTCTCGCGCCTCGTCGGCGCACCCCCCGGGTACGTGGGCTACGAAGAGGGCGGCCAGCTGACCGAGGCCGTTCGCCGCCGCCCCTACTCGGTGGTGCTGCTGGACGAGATCGAGAAGGCGCACTCGGACGTGTTCAACACGCTGCTGCAGGTGATGGACGACGGGCGCCTGACCGACGGTCAGGGCCGCACCGTGGACTTCAAGAACACGGTGCTGATCATGACGTCCAACCTCCCCGTTGGCGGCTCGGCGTCCGGGTCCTCGGCCTCGCGCGACGCGGAGCTGCGCACCTCGCTGCTGGAGCACTTCAAGCCGGAGTTCATCAACCGCCTCGATGACATCGTGCGCTTCGATCCGCTCACCCGCGAGCAGATCACCGAGATCGTCGAGCTGCAGGTGGCGCGCGTGATCGAGCGCGTCGCCGAGCGGGGCGTGCTGGTGGCGCTCACCGAGAAGGGCCGCGAGCTGATCGCCAACCTGGGCTACGACCCCACCTACGGCGCGCGGCCGCTGCGGCGCGTGATCCAGAAGCAGCTCGTGGACCGTCTCGCGCTGGCACTGCTCTCCGGTGAGATCCGCGCGGGCGACACGGTCACCGTGGACACGCGCGAAGGCGAGCTGGCGCTGGAGAAGCAAGCGGCGCCCGCGGTGGCGTAGGCCGGGGCGTCACATGCGCGCGCATGCCGGTGGATCAGCCGCGGCGCAGTCACCAGCGCGCGGCTACTCGCTGGTGAGCTCTCCCGAGAAGGAGCAGGCCTGGCCGGCTTCGCCTTCCAGCCAGACTCCCTCATCGGCGGTTCCGTCGAGCGCCACCAAGCCGTTTGCCGCGCTAGCCGAGAAGCCGCCTTCGGGGCCTCCCTCGAAGTCCGGTTCTGTGGGTTCTGCTCTCGCTTCTGCCCAAACGAGTTCCTGCGCTTCTTCGCCCAGCGACTCGTATTCATCTTCTTCGTAGATGCGCAGGTAGGAGTCTTCCTGACTGGAGCTGATGTAGGTCTGCGCGACCGTTTCGCCTTCTTCTTCGTAGCAGTGCCCGGTGATCGTGAACGGTGGTACTTCCGCGAGCGTCACAGTGTGTGCGTGTCCTTCGCTGCTACCAGGTTCCTGAATCGTCTTGCGCCAGCGCTTCAGCGCCGCCGGTTCCCCATCCGACGCGCCTTCCGGGCCTTCAGGGCCTTCCTTGCCTTCAGCGCCGGCCTGCCCTTTTGCTCCCTGCGCTCCTTGTTTGCCTTCCGGCCCCGTGGCCCCCGTGGCACCCGTTTCCCCTTTTTCTCCCTTTTCACCTTTGCCGGGACCTTCTGGCCCTTCTTTGCCTTCTTTGCCTTCTTCGCCTTGCTGCCCTCGTTCTCCCTTTGCTCCTGTTTTCCCTTCCGGCCCGGTGGCGCCGGTCGCTCCTTCGCCGCCGCGCGGGCCGGCGGGGCCCGCGGGGCCGGTCGCCCCGGCGGGGCCGCTCGGTCCCGTGGCGCCGGTCGACCCGGCGACGCCCGCGAGGCCCTGCCTGCCCCGGGCCCCGCGCAGCTGCCGGAGCACCTTGGGATTGATCTGCGCGGTGGAGTTGACCAGGTAGTGCTCGGCCGCCAGCGCGCCGCCGCTGATCGAGAAGAACAGCGCCAACGTCGCTGTCACGTTCGCGTAGGTGAGCCTCCTGCGGGCGAATCCGGCCATCGCTCAGCAGCGTAGGCGCAGCAGTGGACAGGACCTGATCGAAGGACGAACGTTCGATGCGTGCGTGGCGGGCTCCCACTGCGAGCACCTGGCCGGCGTCGCCGACAGCAGCGATCCGGTAGAACGGGTCTGGGCGCGCCCGCATGCGCGGCGTTCGCCCGGAGCACGCCGCCCAAAACAAAGCGCGAGGAGAGAGTGCGATGCCCACCTATGTGATGCTCACGACGCTCACCCCCGAGGGGGTGCAGACGGTCAAGAACAACCCGCAGCGGATCCTTGAGGTCAACAAGGAGGTGGAACAGCTCGGCGCGGCCGTGAGCTCGCAGTGGGCGACGCTCGGGCACGTCGATTTCATCTCGATCGTGGAGGCGCCGGACGACGGCACGATGGCGCGTGTGTCGCTGGAGCTCGGCTCGCGCGGCACCGCCCGCTACGAGACGCTTTCGGCGATCCCGATAGAGGACTTCA
Source organism: Solirubrobacteraceae bacterium (assembly GCA_050696475.1). Classification (GTDB taxonomy): domain Bacteria; phylum Actinomycetota; class Thermoleophilia; order Solirubrobacterales; family Solirubrobacteraceae; genus Palsa-744. The sequence continues at coordinate 3,051 of JBOGXX010000073.1, forward strand.
TCGCTTCGCTGTAACGTGCGCCGCATCGTCGCCCAGCACACAGCCGCAGAGCACACAGGGAGATAGGCATGGATCGGCAGAGCCCGCACGGGTCCCACCGGGCTGCGCCCGGCCCCTGCGCGCACGAGGAGGATCCTCTTGCCCAGGAGGGTCGACCGACGGGCCAGCCGGGCATCTCGCTCGTGCCGGAGCCGATGGGCGAGGCGGAAGTGCAGGCGCAGCTCGACGACATCGACGTGGACACCCCGCTCGTGGGCATCGTGATGGGCTCCAAGAGCGACATGGAGACGATGGAGAAGGCCGCGCAGGAGCTCCAGGCGCGCGGCATCATGCACGAGGTGCGCGTCATGTCCGCCCACCGCGAACCGGACGTGGTCGCCGACTATGCCAAGAACGCTCAGATGCGAGGCCTGCGCGTGATCATCGCCGGTGCGGGCATCTCCGCGGCACTGCCGGGCGCCGTTGCCGCCCACACCCGTCTACCGGTGATTGGGGTGCCGTTGTCTGGGCGGCTCAGCGC
>JBOGXX010000074.1:0-3065 GCA_050696475.1 Solirubrobacteraceae bacterium
CTCGGCCTCACCTCGCTGACGGTCGACGGCTCGCTCTCGGCTTTGAACCTGCCGACGAAGTCGGGGGCGCTCGTGGAGAGCGTCGAGCCCGGCACGGCCGCGGCCAGGGCGGGCATCCGCGGCGGCAGCGTCAGCACCACGACCGAAGACGGGACGGTTTCGGTCGGCGGCGATGTGATCGTGAAGGTCGACGGCAAAGACGTGTCCAGCTCCGAAGGTCTTGCCGCCTACATAGAGGAAAAGAAGCCGGGCGACGCGATCACGATCGAACTTTGGCGCGCGACCGGCGAAGGCCATTACAAGAAACTCGTCTTGAAGGCGACCCTCGGTCAGCGCCCCAACTCGGTCCCCAACCCGAGCACCCCCGAAGGCTGAGCGTCGCGCGGCGGCGGGGCCGGTGCGACCGGGCGCGGCGCTCGCTCGGCGCCTGGCACGCTAGCGCTACCGTTGGGGCCATGTACGACGTTCCCCGGGCGAAGATCTGCGGGATCACCAACCTCCCCGACGCCGAGCTCGCCGTCGAGCTCGGCGCCTGGGCGCTCGGCATGATCTTCTACGAGGGCAGCCCCCGGCGCTGCTCGCCCGCCGAGGCGCAGGTGATCGTGGCCGCGCTGCGCCGGCGGGTCGAGCTTTGCGGGGTGTTCGTGAACGCTTCGCTGGAGCAGATCGTCCGCCGCAGCGACGAGCTGGGGTTGAGCATGCTGCAACTGCACGGCGAGGAGGGCCCGGCCTTCTGCGCAGAGGTACGGCGCCGGACCGGCGTGCGGGTGATCAAGGCGGCGCTGGTCGCGGGCTCCGGGGATGTGCGTGACCTCGAGCGCTTCCATGTGGACTTCCACCTGCTCGACGCGCGCGCGAAGGCGGCGGCCCGGCAGGGCATGCGCGGCGGCACGGGGGAGACCTTCGACTGGGGGCTTTTGTCCGGCCGCCGATCGAAGGTACCGCTGATCCTCAGCGGCGGGTTGACGGCCGAGAACATCGAGCAGGCTGTGCGTGTGGTTGGGCCCTACGCGGTCGACAGCGCCAGCGGCACGGAGGCTGCGCCCGGGCACAAGGATCCGGGGCGATTGCGCGCGTTCTTCGCGGCGCTCGAGAGGTCCAGCGCCGAGCCCGCGCGGATCGGTCAGCCGGCGTGAGCGCGCCGACGCTCGAGCATCGCTTCGGCCCCTACGGCGGCCAGTACGTCCCCGAGACGCTGATGCCCGCTCTGGCGGAGCTCGAGCAGGCGTGGCTTCAGGCGCGCGCGGACCCCGGCTACCGCGCCCAGCTGAATGGCCTGCTGCGCGACTTCGCGGGGCGCCCGACCTCGCTCTACAAAGCCGACCGGCTCTCCGAGCGCGTCGGCCGGCCGGTCTATCTCAAGCGCGAGGACCTCAACCACACCGGCTCGCACAAGCTCAACAACGCGCTCGGCCAGGCGCTGCTGGCCGGGCGCATGGGCAAGCATCGGATCATCGCCGAGACGGGCGCCGGCCAGCACGGCGTGGCCACCGCCACCGTCTGCGCGCTGCTGGGACTCGAGTGCGTCGTGTACATGGGCGTGGAGGACACGCGCCGCCAGCGCCCGAACGTGCAGCGCATGGAACTGCTCGGCGCGCGCGTGCAGCCGGTGGACGCTGGCGCGCGAACGCTCAAGGAGGCGACGTCGGAGGCGATCCGCGACTGGGTCACCAACGTGCAGAGCACCCACTACGTGATCGGCTCGGTTGTCGGCCCCGCGCCCTATCCGGCGCTCGTTCGAGACCTTCAGCGCGTGATCGGCGACGAGGCGCGCGCGCAGATGCTCGAGCGCGAGGGCAGGCTGCCGGCGCGGGTGATCGCGTGCGTCGGCGGCGGCTCGAACGCGATCGGGGCATTCGCCGCGTTCATCCCCGACGAGCACGTCCAGCTGGTGGGCGTGGAGGCGGGCGGTGATGGCATCGACACGAACCGCCACGGTGCGCCGCTGACAGTCGGCGGGCGAGCGGGCATCCTGCACGGATCGCGCTCGGCGATCATGCAGGACGAGGAGGGGCAGATCGTTCAGGCGCACTCGATCTCCGCGGGCCTGGACTATCCCGGCGCCGGACCCGAGCACGCACACCTGCGAGACAGCGGCCGTGCGCGCTACTTCGCGGTGCCCGACGGCCAGGCGGTGGCGGCGTTTCGCGAGCTGGCGCTTTTGGAGGGGATCATCCCTGCGCTGGAGACAGCACACGCGATCGCGTGGACGCTCGCGCAAGCCGACGGCGAGCTCGATCTCGTCTGCCTCTCCGGTCGCGGAGACAAGGACCTCGCCGAGGTGCTCGCCGGAGGGGGAGCTTGAGCACGCTCGAGAAGACGGGCCTCGAGCGCATCTCCGACGCGTTCGCGCATACGAGCAAGCGCGCGGCGCTGATGCCCTACGTGATGGGCGGCTTCCCCACGCTCGAGCAGTCCCTGCAGATCGGACAGGCGTGCGTGCAGGCGGGCGCCGAGGTGATAGAGCTGGGCCTGCCCTACTCGGACCCGCTCGCCGACGGACCGGTCATCCACGCGGCCGGCACCAGCGCGCTGGCCGCCGGAGCGAACGTGGCCGGCGTGCTGGAGGTGGCGCGCGCGCTGTCGGCCAGCGTCCCGGTGGCGCTCATGTGCTACGCCAACATGGTCTTCGCCCCGGGCGTGCATGCGTTCGTCGAGCGTCTCGCCCGCAGCGGCGCCTGCGGGATGATCGTGCCCGACCTGCCTCACGGCGAGGCCTCGGAGGTGCTGGGGGTTTGCGACGAGCACGGCGTAGCGCTGATCCCGCTCGTCGCACCCACGACGACCGCCGAGCGCCTGGCGGCGATCGGCGCGAGCGCACGCGGTTTCCTCTACACCGTCTCGGTCGTGGGCATCACCGGCGAGCGGAGCGCCGTCGGAGAGGATCTCGCCGCCACGATCGCACGGGCGAAGGCCAGCACGGAGGTGCCCGTCGCGATCGGCTTCGGGATCAGCACGCCCGAGCAGGCCCGCCAGGCAGCCGCGGCCGGCGCCGACGGCGTGATCGTCGGCACGCGTCTGGTGCGCGCAGCCGGCGAGGCGGAGGATCCCGCGGAGGCTGTAGG
>JBOGXX010000075.1:0-2967 GCA_050696475.1 Solirubrobacteraceae bacterium
ACACCCGCGCGGGCAGACTCGATCGCACGAAAGGGCTGGTCGGCAGACATCAGGACCGGGGTACCTCAACCGGAAGCGGCCGACCTCATCGTCATCACGTTCGTAACCCCGTGATCGAGGGTTCAACGAGTGGCGGGGGTAGGATTTGAACCTACGACCTTCGGGTTATGAGCCCGACGAGCTACCAGACTGCTCCACCCCGCGTCGCTCCTTATGTTCTAGCAAACAACAGCGCCTGTGACCAGACGCGTCGCTGCCCCTCGCGGGACGCTCGCCCCTCGCGAACACTGTGCGTCGGTCGGGGTCTCCGGCGCCCTTTAGGATCCGCCGGTGCGCGTCGCCGTCGTGGACATAGGGACCAACTCCACGCGGCTGCTCGTCGCTGACGTCCAGCCGGACACTGGAGCGGTGCAGGAGCTGGAGCGCCGCTCGCAGGTCACCCGGCTGGGGCACGGCGTCGACTCCAGCGGGTCGCTCGCAGATGACGCAATGCTGCGGGTGCTCGCGACGCTTGCCGACTACCACGCCGCCATAGACACGCACGGCGTAACCGCCAACCTCGCCGTGCTCACCTCTGCCGTGCGCGATGCCAGCAACGGCGCCCAGTTCGCGCAGCGCGTGAGGGATGACTACGGGCTCGACGCCAAAGTGCTCAGCGGCGAGCAGGAGGCGCAGCTCACCTTTCTGGGCGCCATGAGCGGCCAGCGGACGACGACTTACGAGGATGACGGCGCAGATGCGACACCCACCGTGGTCATAGACATCGGCGGCGGCTCGACCGAGTTCGTCATCGGCGTACACCGCCGAGCCGGATTTCACACCTCGCTGCACGCGGGCGTCGTGCGCATGAGCGAGCGCCACATCCACTCCGATCCGCCCACCGCGCAGGAGCTGCAGGCGCTCGGCGATGACGTCCACGCCAGTTTGCTGCAGGGACTACCGCAGAATGAGCGCGACGCCGTGGAGCTCGGCATCGCGGTCGCCGGCACCGCCACGTCCGCCGCCGCCATCGACCAGGAGCTCGAGCCGTATGACCCCGCCCGCGTCCAGGACTACCAACTCCAACTGGGAACGGTCGAACTGCTGCTCGCCCGCCTGGCCGACATGGACGAAGGCCAGCGCCGTCGGGTCGTCGGACTGCACCCCGACCGCGCGCCCACCATCGTCGCGGGAATGATCCTGTTGCAGGAGGCGATGCATGCCTTCGCGCTCGAGCAGGTCCAGGTCTCCGAGCACGACATCCTCTACGGGGGAGCGCTGCAACTCGCCGCAGGCGCGTCCTAGCGCCGCGCGCTCAAGCCAGGTTCGAGCGGCGCGGGTACACCACAGACGGGTCCGTCAGTACGTTCACCAGCGCCGGCACGCCGGCAGAGAACGCCCGGTCGAGCGCCGGGCGCACGTCCTCCGGGCGCGCGACCAGCTCACCATGGCCGCCCAGCGCTTCCACCACCTGGTCATAGCGCGTGTCCGGACGCAGGTCCGCCGCGACCGAGTAGCCATACAGGAACTCCATCGGGTGCTTCTCCAGCGCCCAGATGCCGTTGTTGCCCATGACCGCAACCACGTTCACCCCGTGGCGCGCCAGCGTGTCGAACTCCATCCCCGAGAAGCCAAACGCGCCGTCGCCGATCAGCAGCACCACCTGGCGCTCCGGGTGCGCCAGCTTCGCCGCCAGCGCGTAGCCCGGACCCGACCCCAGGCAGCCGAACGGCCCAGGGTCCAGCCAGCACCCCGGCTCGTAGCTGTCGACCACGCGTCCCGCATAGGAGACGAAATCGCCGCCGTCGCCGATCACGATCGCGTTGCGATCCAGCGCCGCTCCCAGCTCCGCATACAGGCGCATCGGGTGAAGCGGCGAGCGGCCGTCCTCCAGCTCCGCGCGCTCGGCGTCTCTGCGCTCCATCTCTGTCACGCGCAGCTGCGAAATCCAGCTCTCGATCGCCGGCACCCTGCCGCCGGCACCGGCGCCGCTGCGGAGGTCCGAAAGCGTCTGCGCGATCGACCCGTAGCACTCCGCCGACGGCGCGCGCGGGTGGCTGCGCTCCGGCTCAATCGCGTCGATCACGACGATCTCAGTGTCCTCGCCAAACGCTCCGCCGAAGCCCAGCCTGAAGTCCATCGGCACGCCCACCACCAGCGCCACGTCTGCCTGCTTCAGCGCCTGCGAGCGCGTGCGAGAGAAGAACAGCTCGTGGTCCGCCGCCACGCACCCGCGCGCGAGACCATTCAAGAACACCGGGATCCGCAACGTCTCGGCCAGCTCCAGCAGCGCCTGCTCGGCGCGCGCCCAGTAGAGGTCGGTTCCGGCCATGATCACCGGGCGCTCCGCGCCCTCCAGTAGCGCCACTGCCCGCTCCAGACCGTCGCTCGAGGTGCCCCTGCCGTTCGCCGCCGCCGCCGCGGGCGGGACCTCCTCGGCCTGTTGCTCGGGCGCCTCCATGAACACGTAGTCCATTGGGAAGTCCACGAACGCGGAGCCGCCATGCGGAGAGCTCGCCGCAGCGAACGCGTCGTCCACCAGCGGCTGAATCTCCTCCGTGCTGCCTGGCGTGGCCGCCAGCTTCGTCAGCGGGCGCACAAACGGCACGTGGTCGATCTCCTGCAGCGAGCCCTGCCCCCAGCGCATCGCCGGCGCCCGGCCGCCGAGCACCACCATCGGCGAGTGGTTCGCCTGTGCAGAGGCCATCGCGCTGATCCCGTTCGTGACTCCAGGACCGGCCGTCAGAGCGCACACTCCCGGCTCGCGCTTCACCTTTGCCCAGCCCTCCGCAGCAAACGCAGCCGTCGACTCGTGGCGCATGTCCACGATCTCGATGCCCTCCTCGCGACAGCCGTCATAGATCGAAAACAGATGCCCGCCGGAGAGCGTGAACAGCTTGCTCACGCCGTGCGCCTTCAAGCGCCTGGCCACCAGCCGGCCGCCGTGGAACGTGCCCCTCTCCTGCGCGCTGTCGCTCTCGGTTGACA
>JBOGXX010000076.1:0-3920 GCA_050696475.1 Solirubrobacteraceae bacterium
CTCGGGGACCGCGCAGACGCCGCAGCGATACCCCGACTTCTTCGTCGTCGGGCACCACAAGAGCGGGACGAGCGCCCTCTACGAGATGCTCAGGCGCCACCCGCAGATCTTCATGCCGAAAATCAAGGAGCCTCAGTACCTTGCCAGCGACCTGCGTCCGCGTCCAGGGTTCGAAAATGAGCCACGTGAGCGTGGATACCCAAAGACGCTTCAGGAGTATCTGGCGCTTTTCAGCGGTGCCAGCTCGGGACAGCGAATCGGAGAGGCGACCCCGTTGTACCTCTGGTCACACACGGCAGCGGATCGCATCGCGGAGATGCAGCCCGACGCGCGGCTGATCGCGGTCCTGCGAGAGCCGGCCAGCTTCCTACGCTCGCTGCATCTGGCTGTTCTCCAAGGCGGAAACGAGGCAGAGACGGACTTCCGTAGGGCGATGTCCCTCGAGTCCGCTCGGCGCGAAGGAAGAGATATCCCGTCGAGCTCGCACCGCCCCCAGCTGCTCCAGTATTCAGACCACGTGCGCTACGTGGAGCAGCTGTCTCGCTACCGCGCGCGCTTTCCTGCGGAGCAGATCCTGGTACTGATCTACGACGACTTCCGTGCCGACAACGACGGGACGATGCGCAGAGTGCTGAGGTTCCTCGAGGTTGACGATGAGCTTCCGATCTCGCTTGAATGGGTGAATCCGTCGAAGCACTCCGGGCGCTCGCGACGCGCCGGCCGGATCATGGATTCGCTGTCCAGGGGACGCGGTCCGGTCGCGCGATCCACGCGGGCGACGTTCCGGGCGCTCACCACGCTTCCGGTGCGCCGCGCCGTGCGCATGAGCGTCGATCGCCTGATGAGCGCGGACAAGCCCTCCGAGGACAGCTTCACCACGGAGCTGCGCCTGCGCTTCAAGCCGGAGGTCGAGGCCTTGAGCAACTTCCTCGATCGAGACCTAGTACGACTGTGGGGCTATGAGGCGCTCGACTGAGGCTCCGCAGCGGACCGGGGGCCTGCCGGGCGTCGTGGGCCGCTCGGGCGCGCGGCGAACGACCACGCAGCCACTTCACAAGTTGGGCAGGAACTCGGGAACCTCGAGTTCGTCAGCCCCGAAGCCGCTACGCCGTTGGCCGATCTCCGTGCGCTCGCGGCCCGGCCTACCGGAACCGAGGCGCTGGGCCCTGAGCTCGCCGGCGGCCGCCTCGGTGAGCCGGCTGACGCTCTTGCGCCGCCCCTCCTCGCCGTATCCGGTCGCCACAACGGTGACCCAGACCTGATCGTCCAGCTTCTCGTCGACCATCGCTCCGAAGATGATGTTGGCGTCGGGATGCGCCGCCTCGGAGACGGACTTGGCGGCCTCGTTGACCTCCCACAGCGAGAGGTTGGCACCACCGGTGATCGAGAGCAGGATCGAGCGGGCGCCGTCCATCGAGGTTTCGAGCAGCGGCGAGGACACGGCCTGGATCGCGGCCTCGGTGGCGCGGTCCTCCCCGACCCCCATGCCGATGCCCAGCAGCGCGTTGCCGGCATCGCTCATGATCGTGCGCACGTCCGCGAAATCCAGGTTGATCAGACCGGGCAGCGTCACCAGGTCGGAGATGCCCTGCACGCCCTGGCGCAGCACATCGTCAGCGACGCGGAAGGCCTCGACCATCGCGGTCTGCTTGTCGAGCACGGCAAGCAGGCGGTTGTTGGGAACAACGATCAAGGTGTCGACCTCGGCGGCGAGCGCGGCCACACCACGCTCGGCCTGCTCGCCGCGCCGCGACCCCTCGAAGCCAAACGGCTTTGTGACGATTGCGACCGTCAATGCGCCGAGTTCGCGCGAGATGCGAGCGACGATCGGCGCAGCGCCGGTGCCCGTGCCGCCGCCGGCGCCGGCTGTGATGAAGATCATGTCCGAGCCCTTGAGCAGTGCCTTGACACGGTCGTAGTCCTCCATCGCCGCGCCGCGCCCGACGTTCGCGTCGGAGCCCGATCCAAGGCCTCGCGTGAGCTCTGCGCCGATGTGGAGGGTGATGTCGGCGGTCGATTGCTGCAGCGATTGCAGATCGGTGTTGACGGCCACGAACTCGATTCCCTCGACCTCCGCCTCGACCATGCGGTTGACGGCGTTGACGCCGGCGCCACCGACGCCGACGACGCGGATGACCGGCTGCCCCACGCTCGCGGGGCTGCTCGAGGCATATGGTCGATCGACGCGGTAGCCGTCGTGCTGGGCCTGGCGCTGGGCCGGGCGCTCCGTGAAGTTCTCGGGTATCTCGGAGGAGAACGCATGACGCAGACGATCGCGCGGCGAGGCGACGCGAACAGGCTCGGGCTCGGTTGGCGCAGGCGGGGACGCGCTCAGCGCGGGATGTGGCAGGCCGGTTTCGCGCGGATGAGTCGGGGGCGACGATCGACCGGGGCCATCGCCGGGTTCGCCCGCGTGCGAGGTGCCAGGTGGCTGTGCCCCCCGGCGTGGCTCCTCGTCGTCTTCAGTCTTGCGGAACAGAGCCGCCAGCGGCCCTTCCCGCATGCTCGCGCGCTTAGGATTGGCCATTGGTGAGAACCTCCTGCGCGAGTTGCCTGTAGGACTGGGCTGCGACCCCATCGGGCTCGTACTTCAGGACTGACATGCCCTTGACAGGGGCCTCGGCGAAGCGCACCGTCTTGCGGATGCGCGAGGCGAACACGCGGTCGCCGAAGTTTTCCTCGAGGATCTCGATTGCCTCCTTGGCGTGGATCGTGCGCGAGTCCACCAGAGTCGGGAGGATACCCTCGATGTCGACGCCGGGGTTGAGGTTCTCGCGGATCATGGCGAGCGTGTTCTGGAGCTGTATGAGCCCACGCATGGAGAGATACTCGCACTGCACGGGGACGATCACCTTGTCGGCGGCCGTAAGCGCGTTGATCGTCAGCAGGCCGAGGCTCGGCGGCGTGTCGATGCAGATGAAGTCGTAGTCCTCGAGAATCGGCTCGGACGCCTTCTGCAGCGACCGCTCCCGGCCGATCATCGTCGACATCGCGATCTCCGCGCCCGCCAGGTCGATCGATGCGCAGGCGACATCGATCTCGCGCTTGCGCACCACTTCGCGGATCGACACCTTGTGCACGAGCACGTCGTACATCGATCTCTCCAGCGTGTCCGGGTCGATGCCCTGGGACATCGTCAGATTGCCCTGGGGGTCCATGTCGACGCAGAGCACCCGGTGTCCCTCCTCCGCGAATGCGGCGGCCAGGTTCAGCGTCGTCGTAGTCTTGGCCACGCCGCCCTTCTGGTTGGCGAACGCGATGACCCTGGCCTTGCCTTCCACGGTGGCTCCGATGGTCGCTTTCTGGAAATACGTCTCGTGGGTATTCGCACGCCGAGAGTCGATTCCTGCATGGGAACTACGATCCCGGTATGCCGTCGCTCAGCAGTTCTGCCCGCCCGCGCCGCGGGGAGGACCCGGATGCGTCTCGCCGGCTGAGCGCACGCGTTCGCGGCAAGCGCGTGCTCGTGTGCCTCGGCGCCGGCGGTGTCGGCAAGACGACGACCGCGGCGGCACTGGCGCTGGGCCTTGCCGTGCGCGGGCGCAAGGTCGCGGTCGTGACGATCGACCCGGCTCGTAGGCTGGCGTCGGCGCTCGGCCTGCGGGAGCTTCCCTCCGAGCCGCGCAGGATCGCACCGGAGCTGTTCGCGGAGCAGGGGATCGAGATCGAAGGCGAGCTGTGGGCGATGATGCTCGACGCCAAGCGGACGTTCGACGAGCTGATCGCGCGCCTTGCTCCAGACGAGCGTACGCACCAGGAGATCCTTGCCAACCCGGTCTATCGCGAGCTCTCGACGGCGATCGCCGGCTCGCATGAGCTGAGCGCGATCGCCAAGCTCTACGAGCTGCACGAGGAGCACGAATTCGACACGATCGTGCTCGATACGCCGCCGTCGCGCAACGCGCTCGACTTCCTGGATG
>JBOGXX010000077.1:0-10575 GCA_050696475.1 Solirubrobacteraceae bacterium
ACCCCATGACGCTCTGCCAGCGCACGGATCGACAGGCCCTCCAGGTTCCGGCCCTTCCTGATCTGCTCGAACGTCTCCACTCGTGATCCCATTCCCTCCGCCGCCTCCCGCTCGAGCTCTGTGAGCATCGAACGGTCGGCGTACGATCGGACGGAGGTGGGGCCAGTTGAGACCGCCGCAATGGGGCCAGATCAAACCGCCGTTCCCAAATGGCGCGCAAGTCAAGCGTGCTCGCGAGGAGAGCGGCGATCGAACGTCGGACCGTCGATGACCCGGTCCGACCGTCACCGAAATGTGTCTTGACGTCTCTTGTGATCAGGCTGTCCTCGGCCTTCCCGACGTAGAGCGGTCTCGAGTCGGGTGCGACGCCGAGGCCGAGCTCAGCCCAGGCCGCCGAGTTGCCGTGGATCGCGTAAAGGCCCGGAGTACTCGGCACGCTGCGGCGCGCGACCTCGATCGGCTCAGGTGCCTCGGCGAGAGCACGCATCGCCGCGTCGGCCCAGTCGGAGTCTCCTCGGGACGCCGCAGACAACGCTCGTGCCTTATCGCCGAAGCCACGAGGAAGACTCTCCGTCGATGTGCCGGCGACCTCATCTCTGATGATGAACCAGCGACCATTCGCGGTCGGCGGCCTCTGCACGGCGCTATCGATCAGCCCGCCCCGCAGGAGGTCACGCAAGGGCTTGCCGCGCCGGCTGCGGGAATCGCTGAGCAGCCCAGCCCGATCGAGTAAGCGTTCAGCGGCCCGGGGGACATTACCCTGGCGTGTCGAATCACAGGGCGTGGAGCGTGCGGAGGCGGAGGCGATCTATGACGCGGGGCGTGAGGTGGTCGTTGAAGTGCTGCTGGCGATGGATCGCCGTATCCAGCAGCTTGAAGCTCGCGTCGAGAAGCTCGAGTGCGAGCTGAGGAAGGATTCGCGTAACTCCTCGGCGCCGCCGAGCTCTGATCCGCCGGGCAAGCGCCGGGCGCCGCGCGGCAGGGACTCCTCGGGCCGCAAGCAGGGCGCCCAGGATGGCCACGAGGGTCACGGCCGGGAGCTGTTGCCAGCGAGCGCTGTCGATCGGATCATCGAGCACTGGCCCGAGCGCTGTGGCTGTGGACACCGCTTCGCGCCGGGAGAGCTCGTGGCGGTGGGCGAGCCCCAGCGCCACCAGGTCGAAGAGCTGCCGGTCATCTCGACCGTCGTGATCGAGCACCGTGCGCAGCGTGTGCGCTGCCCGGGCTGCGGGGAGCGCGCGCGGGCGGTGCTGCCCGTGGATGTGGTGCGCAGCGCGTTCGGGCCGCGCTTGCAAGCGGCTGTGGCGGTGCTCTCGGTGCGCAACCGTGTCTCTCGCCGTGACGCGGCCGAGCTGCTCGAAGAGCTGTTCGGCGCGCGCATCTGCGCCGGCAGCATCGACGCGATCCTCGCGCGCGCCGCGCAGGCCCTGGCGGATCCCTACGAAGAGCTGCTCGCGCACGTGCGCGCCAGTGAGAGCGTGAACATGGACGAGACCGGCTGGCGGCTGAAGGGCGCCCAGCGCGCCCTGTGGGGGATGTTCACCGACCGGCACGCCGTCTTTCACGTCGCGCCCGACCGTCACGAAGATCATGCCAAGCGGTTGCTTTTCGGCCACGACGGGATCGTGACTTCAGACCGCTGGTGGGTCTATGACCACCTGCCGCTAAAGCGCCGCCAGATCTGCTGGTCGCATCTGAGGCGAGACTTCAAGGCCCACGCCGAGGGCTTGGCCTCAGAGCGCGACTTCGGCCTGCTCGGCCTTGAGCTTTCAGAGCGCGTTTTCTGGGCGTGGGAGGTCTTCCAGAACACTCACGAGCGCTCAGAGCTGAAGCGCACGATCGCCGCCCTGCAGCACAAGTTCAAGCCGCTCATCGCCCAATACGCCGCGAAGAGCCCCCGCCACAAATACTGCTACCGCATGGCGCGCAACCTCTTGAAGCTCTGGCCGGCACTGTGGACATTCGCCGCGAGCAAGGGGGTCGAACCGACCAACAACCACGCCGAGCGCTCGCTGAGAGGCGCGGTCATCTACCGAAAGCTCTCTCTCGGCAGCCAGTCAGAGCTCGGGGAGCAACGGATCGAGCGGCTGCTCTCGGCATCTGTCAGCTGCCGCCTGCAACACCGCTCACTGTTCGCCTACCTCAGCGAGCTGCTCGCCGCCCACGCGCGCGGCGATCCGGTCCCATCCCTTACCTGACACGGGAGACTGAACGCTTACCGAAAAGGGCCTTAGCAGGGCTTGCGGACGGCTGGTCAGATTTTCCTACAGATTTCCCCAGCGGTCGTCCGGCGGTCGCCGGGTGCCTGTTTCGGGGCGTCTCCGTCGGTCCTGCTGGCACACCCGCAGTCGCGGCGGCCCCGAGCCCGAGGAAATCACGCTGGAGGCCTTTGGACGCGAGATACCTGAGCCATAGCCGGTAGGCGGATCATGCACGCCCTCGCTCTACTAGTCGTTCCACAGCATCCTGAGGAACGCGAAGTTCTCAAGCGGAATCATCTGCTCGGCGAGCGCTGTCAACTGGAAGAACATGTACCAGCTGAGCTTGAGCTGCTTCACGTCTGTGAACGCCGCCGCCATCACGGGCGCGGGCGGGATCGCGAGCGTGACAACTCGCGACCAGCGCTGCGGCCGGTGACTGGCGGCCCCGTATGCCGCGACCGCACCCCAGTCGTGTCCGATCAGCACGCTCTCTGGGGTTGCTCCGAGCGCCCCATGCAGCGCGTTAGCGTCGGCGATCAGCGCACCCGTCTGGTAGTTGCCATCGACGGGAACTGACGTCGGAGCGTACCCACGCGTGAACGGGGCGACAGCCCGCCATCCGGCGTCTGCGAGTTCGGGCATGAGATGTCGCCACGTCCAAGCGGTGTCCGGGTAGCCGTGGAGGCAGAGCGCGAGCGGCCCGTCCTGCGATCCTGCTTCAAGGACCGCAAACGATAGGCCGTTCGCCGCAACCGTGGTTTCTCGAAGGCTCATGATGAACGTGCCACTCGCCGCTGACGCCAGCAGCCGAGGCCGGGACGATAGACGCTGTCGGTGAGAACGTCGACCTCGGACGGGCTCGCCGGGTCTGATGCGACCGCTTGATGGACGTCGCCCGCGTAACGCGCTTACGATGAACAGTCAGGGCCCGGCCCGCGATGCTCCCGCTCCATGCCCCACGCAAGTAGGGTGCGGCACCCTCGACGCGATACACCGGTGGTACACTGGCCTGGTGGCCACATCCCATCCCCGCATCCAGGTCACCGAGGATCCAGAGTTCGCACGCGCGCTGCGCGCGGCCGCGCCGCATCTGCCGGCCGGACTCTCGCGCTCGCGACAGGTGCGCGAACTGGCGATCGCCGGAGCTCGTCACATCGCCGATGAACCACCGACCGACGAGCAGCGCACGATGCTGCTCGAAGGGCTCGCCGAGAGCTTCATGAAGCCAGAGACTGCGGGCATCGACTGGGATCTGCTGCGCGACGGCAAGCTCCGTGCCTGGCCCATCCGATAGCCGGGCCGCCTGGGGCGAGCTGCCGCTGCTCGTCGATACCTCCGCGTGGTCGCGCGCACACCATGTGGCCGTCCGCGACAGCTGGGTGCAGGCGCTGCTTGCAGGTCGTCTGCGCGTCTCGCCCGCTGCGCGGCTGGAGATCCTGCTCAGCGCTCGCAGTGGCGCGGACCTCGACGTCCTCGCCGAAAGGCTGACCGCGGTGCGCACCGCCCCGCTCACAGCCACCACCGCTCGCGCCGCGCAGGACGCCATGCGCACGCTCGCCTATCGCTCCGCCGGTGCCCATCGGATACCGGTGGTGGACTACCTGATCGCCGCCGCCGCGCAAGAGACCGGAGCCGCCGTCCTCCACTACGACCGCGACTATGACACGCTTGCCGAGATCATGGGGTTCGAGTCTGTCTGGCTCGCGCCGCCCGGCTCGCTCCCGTAGCCCTCGATCGTGAGCGCAACTCATAATCGGTAGGTCCCTGGTTCGAGTCCAGGCGGGCCCATTCGCAGACGACCGGAGTCACCGGACCTCCAGCCACCGAGCGCTCGCGCCTCGGATCTAGCCTCAGGGGGCGGGGGGATCGATACGCACAGAGTGCTGTGGCGGCCCAGGTCTCGTGTGGAAACCCTCCCCGATCAGGCTTTCGATACCAGTTGGTATCGAAAGCGGTATGATGCCCGACGTGCCCACGCTGATGAAGGCGAAGCCCACGGGCCGCACCCGCCCGACACGAGCGCAGACATGCACGCGTGTGCTCCAAGCGGCCGGCGAGGTGTTCGCCGCGCGGGGATTTGACGGGGCATCGATTGACGAGATCGCCGCTGCGGCTGGGTTGACGAAGGGGGCCGTCTACTCGAATTTCGCCAGCAAGGACGACCTGTTCTTTGCGGTGATCGAGGATCGACTCGTCGCGCGCTTGAGCGCGCTGTCCGCGGACATCGATGGGCCGTCCTCGCCTGAGCGGTTCATGAGCGGCGTTGCCGAGCGGCTCGCCGAGATGCTCATCTCTGAGCGTGCCTGGAACCTTCTGTTCATCGAGTTTTGGGCACGAGCGGTGAGGGACCCGCGCGTTCGCGAGGAATGGGCCCGTCATCGCCGCAGAGCGCGCAAGCTTGTGGCCGAGTCGATCGAGCAGCACACCAGAGCCAACGGGGTCGAGCTTCCCGCGCCGGCCGACGAGCTGGCGGTGGCAGTGATCGCCCTCTCAAACGGGATTGCCATGGAGCACCTCGCTGACCCGGCCTCTGCCGATCCGAAACTGTTCGCCGACGCACTTGGCCTGCTGTTGCGCTCACGCACGGCCGAGCCAACAGCCGCCTCGAGCACTCGCACTGGGGAGCGATAGGTCGCCTTGTCCTGTTGCCCTCAGCCGGCGAAGCACTGGTGGGTGCGCACGCTGCTCCGCGCCGGGTCACGCGCGAGGAAGGCGGGCACTCCGCTCCTGTCCTGGCATCGCTTTGACCTGACCAACGAGCCGTTCGCCGTCGACGCCGGCGGAGGCTTGGTCTACAGCCACACACGAAACTGACGATCGATACGGAGGCAGCGATGAGCACACCGGTTGTGGCGCATAACTACTCAGAGCCGACCGTATTGCGGGTCGACTCGTTCCCGATGCGCCTCTTCGAGAAGGCCAAGCGACTCGGCGTCTGGAACCCGTCGGACTTCGACTTCTCCAAGGACCGCGAGGACTGGTCCGCGATGAGCGAGGACAGGCGCGACGCACTCCTGTCCCTCACGGGCGCATTCCTGGGTGGCGAGGAAGCCGTCACGCTCGACCTGCTGCCGCTCGTGCTCGCGGTCGCTCGTCAAGGACGTCTCGAGGAGGAGATGTTCCTCACGACCTTCCTGTTCGAGGAGGCCAAGCACATGGACTTCTTCAGTCGCTGGCTGCGTGAGGTGACGGACTCCGCCGCGCTGCCTCCGGCCAGCGAGCCTTCGGTGCTGCTGTTCGACGTCGAGCTCCCTAAGGTGATGAACGCCCTGCTGGAGGACCAGTCGCCGGTCGCGATGGCGCGTGCTTCGGCGACGTACAACATGATCGTCGAGGGCGTGCTCGCTGAGACGGGCTACAACAGCTACCACCGATCCTTGGCAGTGAACGAGCTGATGCCAGGACTCTGCGCGGGTCTCGTGAACATCAAGCGCGACGAGTCACGTCACATCGCCTACGGCGTCTACCTGCTGAGCCGCCTCGTCGCCGAAGACGACTCCGCCTGGGAGGCGATCGAGCAACGCATGACCGAGCTCCAGCCGGTCATGCAGGCGATCGTCCTCGCCGGCTACGAGGACTTCCCCGACGGCGTGAACCCGTTCGGCCTGCGCGTCGACGAGTTCAGCGAGTTCGCCGCCAACCAATTCCGCAAGCGCTACGAGCGCATCTCAAAAGCCCGTGACCGATCGCTCGCCGAAATCGAGGCATCGAATGATCCCGCAGACGTCGAGGACCTCGTGACCGAGGTCTGAAGCCCCCATCGCTAGCTACGTGGCGTCGATGCGCCTGAGCGCGGCGCTGGTGGCGCCGCCACAGGTGACGCCGATCTCGTCGTGGTGTCGGTCGGTCGTGAAGCACGACCTGCCGCCCGGGAGCGCAGCTACGGCCGCGCCCATCTCCGTTCAGCGCGAAGTCCCGCTCTTGAGAGCCGGTGACGAATATCGTTCTGCGTGCCTGACGAGCATCTCCGCTCCTGCGGCGATGATCTCAGGGTCTGCATGGCTTTGACCACGAAAGGCCAAGTCGATGATGCGGTCGGCTACTTCGATCCCGAGCAGCACGCCCTCCGCAGGAGCGTCAGGCGAGACGAGACCCGCGCCGATCAGGCGATCGCGTGTTCGGCGGGCGAGTAGAACGTTGTTGGCTTGCTCCGCTGCCGTCACCGCGCTCGATACGCGTCCTGCATACCAGATTCGCATCTTCAGGGGGTTGCGTTCCTGATACTCGACATACATTCCGAGGAGTTGCTCGACGTAGTCTCGCAGTGAGGATGGTTCCCACGTGTCTTCTGCTTGCGCGGCCCAGCTTTCCATCTTCTTGAGCTCGGTCTTCAGAAGGCGAAGAAGGATCTCGTCGCGATCGGCGAAGAAGCGATACAGCGAGGCTGGTCCAACCCCTGCGCGCGCGGCGATGGCGGTCATCGCCGCGGCGTCGATGCCGTCCTCGAGGATCAGTTCAGTGGCCGCTGTGAGGATCCGCTCCACGGTCCGGTGACCACGGGCCTGCAGTGGTTGCCTGCGCTGGCGAGTGTCACTGGGCATCGATCACTCGGATGCTCTCACAGCCCCCGGTCGGGTCCCTGGGCCCGAGGGATTTGAAGGTGCGCCGGCGGGTGCGCCGCCCCGGAGTCGCTTCGGGTCCGTGACGTGCGGGCTCGGGCCCCCCGGCGGGATCGTAGACAAGGGCGTGGCGCGCACGCCCGCGCTGGAGGCGTTGGTGATCGCCGGCTTGCTGCGGCGCCTGTCCACCGGGGAGGTCGCGGTGGCGCTGGTGCGCGGCTGCACGCGACATCCGTCGCTGGGCGCCTATGCCAACTCGAGCAGTGGGAAGGACCGGTGGCGCCTGGGTGGCACTACGAAGTTCTGGCGCCGCGTGGCGGTGAGGAAGCGCTCGAGCCCGAGGTTGCCGGCGGGTACGTTGAACTTCTGGGCGAGATCCAGTGAGGCTTGGCTGCGGCGCATGGTGGCGAAGAAGTCAGCTGTCGGAACGAAGATGCTGAAGTGGAGCTTCGGCTGGGAGGAGCCGTCGGGGACGTCGAGCGTGTCGTAGCCCGGGCCGTCGGCACGGATGTGCAGCGGGGTGCGGTTCTGCGCCCGGCTGGTTCGCTGCAGCGCGGTGGTGTGCGCGATGTGAGGCTGGCCGTCGAAGTTTTGCGTGCCTTCGGCTTCGCGTTCGGCCCGCTGGGTGCCCGCGAAGATGTTTTGGATGAACGCCGGACCGCCGCCGTTGGTGTATGGATCGCGATTGCCGGTGCGCGGCGGCGGGTCGGCGCTGAACATCTCGGCCTCGCGCCGCTCGTAGGTTTCCCCCGGGCGTTCGTAGAACTGTTCGAGGTCCTGGATCACGTGCGAGAGGTGCTGGATCGAGCCGTAGTCGAAGTAGTCGCCGCGGCGGGCGGTGCTGAGCCTCGCCGAGAGGTTGCCCAGGAACGTCACGGCCGCCGGCTTGGCGCTGCTGCCGACCTGCTGGGAGATGAACCCCATCCACATCGGCGAGGCGGAGTTCACCATTTCCGCGTAGGGCAGGCCTTCGGCTTGGGCGATTTCCCGCGGCAGGCCCAGTTTCGCGAACTGCAGCCGGCGCGATGTGACTTCCAGCAGTTCGCCAAGGCCCGAGCTGCCGGCGGCTTCGCCGGCGAGGCTCGTGTCGGCTTCGGTGAGCCAGCTGAGCACGTCGTCGAGGATCTCGTTTGAGTCGCTGCGCAGCGTCAGCAGCATGTCGTTGCTCTCGATCTGCACCGGTACGTTGAAGCGCAGCTTTGTGACCCCGGGGTTTTCCGGGCTCACGTCGGTGGGCCCGGGTACGGCCTCTTCGAGCACGGGACGGGTCGGTTCGGCGGCGAGACGCGGCATGTGTTCGCCGACGAGCGCCCCGGAGAAGCCGCCCGGGAGCCGCTGGAAGTAGGGGATCCCGTACGCCGTCGTCATGAACACGCCGCTCGGGCTGAACGCGTAGGCATGCTCCACTCGCGCCAGCGCCCGCGCCAGCGTCGCCTGGTCGGCGGCACCGGGCGTGCGCGTCAGGGCGATCGTCGCGAACAGCGTGTACACCGGTCCGAGGCGAAAGCGCACCCCTTCGGCCTTGGTCGGCTTCGGCAGGCGCTTTTCGATCTCGAACTGGATTTCGGGGAGCCCCGAGCCCTGACCGGCGAGCGCCTCCTCGGGCAGCTCAGCCAACATCTCCAGCGCCCCGAGCGTGGAGGCCGCAAGCCCCAGCCCGGCGGCGCGCTGCAGCAGGCTGCGCCTGGTCAGCCCCGGCGCAGCCGGCTGTTCCGTGCTCACGTGCCAGCGAGCCATGGTGCAGGCGCCGGGCGGGTCGTGGGACGGGTTCCCCCGCCGCCCCAAGGGACGGCGGGGGACTCGCATCGCATCTGCCCTATGCGCACAGCGGGTTGCTGGGAACCCCTTGGCACGGGTCGGGCATCGTTTCCTGCGGGCCGGGCGCCGGCTGCCCTTCGCCCGATATGGCTGCGGATTCTTCGGAGAGCTGTAGGATCCATCCGATCGCCGCTTCCCCGCCGTTGGGACTCGGGGTCGTGGCGTTCGCGCAGCTCCATTCCCCTTCCAGATCCGCCGGCTGGGTGCCATCAGGCGTGCTGTTGCCGATCGCGCAGTCGTTGGGCGAGGGTGTGAACAAGCCGCCCTGGAACATGATGTCGCGTGCGTAGGGCCCACCGTTGCCGCCATTTTCTTCGAAGGTGTTGTTCGCCACCTTGACGCCCGAGAAGCCGAAGAAGATCGTGTCCGCTTGCGGCGGATACGGGTTCGGGTACTCGAAGCCGAGGAAGCCGTCGTTGGCGTTGCCCTTGATCGTGTTGCCTTCGACCGCGTCGCCATATACGCCCGGGAACTCAACGCCCACACCCCAGGGCGCCTTTCCGGTTGATCCGTTCACGGGCGTGGTGAGGTTGTTGTTGTCTTCCACGTGGTTGTCGCGGTAGATCGTGCAGTGCTGGATGTCCGTGCTTTCGAACGTTGGCAGCGTCTTGTGGCGGCCCTCGTAGGGCTTGGCAGGGTTACACGCGCCGTTGGAAGGCGGCGGCGGGTCGCCGGGGTTTTCCGAGTTGGGGACGATCCCGGCGCGGTTGTCGCGGAACGTCGAGTCTTCGATGATCAGGTTGCCGCCCGAGTTCGAGCCGGAGTAGCCGACGGCATTGTCTTCCATCACCGCTTTGGTGATGCGCGCCTTGCATTCGGGGCAGGCGCCCAGGTACATACCCGAGTCGTCCATCCCGGAGGAGTAGATGTTTTCCCATTCCCCTTCGGTCTCGTCGTTGGTGAAGATCCCATAGCCTCCGTACATGCCCGTGTCGTATGCGGTGAGATAACGACCGAACCAGCCGTGGGCTCCGATCTTGCCCGACTCCGCGCCGCCGTTCCACCAGATCTGGTTGCCGCACTCTTCATCTCCGCAGCCTTCGCTCTCTTCGAAGTTGCGCACCGTGAGGTTTTCCACCCAGACGTCGTCCGCTTTGCGGATTTCGATGCCGTTGCCGGATTTGTGCTGTCCGTCGAGGATCACCGTGTTGCGGTTCATGCCTCGGATCCAAATGTGGGAGTGAGCCTTTGTCACTTTTACTTCTTCGGTATAGGTCCCCGGCGCGATCAGCACGTAGTCGCCGCGCCTGGTGGCGTTGACCGCTCCCTGGATCGTGTGGAAGTAGAGCACCTTGTTGGAATGTCCGGAGGGGAATGCCCCCTGGGTGACGATCATCACCTTCGCCGCCATTGCGCTGCCCGCGAGGGCGGCGAACACCGCGATCGTCGCCAGCGGCACCGCGACCAACGCGCGTGCTGGCGTATGCCGTTTCAAACCCATCTCTCCTCCTCATAATTGAAACGCGATTCGCGTTACACTACAGGTCGGGCGTCGCGCTTGTCAAGCTCTCCGCCGTTGCCCGGATACCGTGAGCTCCTCCAGCGCGTGCCACCCTCGCGCGCGACACGACGGACGAGGCCGAGAACCGCCCCTCACCCTCGATCAGCGACGGGAGAACCTCGCCCCGGTATGCTCTGCGGGAAGGAGTCTGGGTTGAGCGATGCAGGACATGGGGGTGCAAATGCAGGTCGGAAAGCTGACGGGCCCAATCGCCGTGTCAGGGCTGCTGGCCCTTGCCGGAGCAGGCGCGGCCTTCGCGTCGGCGGCCACCGCCGCCTCCACGGTCCACAAGTGCGGGAACAAGACCGAGTCGCTCGAAATCCCGCTGGAAAGCGGAGAAGTGGAGAAGCTCAAGGTCAAGGTCCTGGACATCTCCGCCAAGGGAGCCACCTGCGGCACGGCGCTGAAGTTCCTCGAGAAGGAGCTCACCCGGACGAACGCGACGAAGGACGTGGAGGGCTACAAGTGCAAGACGGGCGGCTTCAAGGCGCCGTCT
>JBOGXX010000078.1:0-11222 GCA_050696475.1 Solirubrobacteraceae bacterium
GAGAGGTAGATGTCCGTCCAGATGGCGCTGTTGGCTCCGGCTACGCGGGTGGCGTCGCGGAAGCTCGGCCCGACGGCGGGCAGCCGCTCGGAGCCCTCGCCGAGCGCTCCGCAAGCCTGGCCGACGAGCACGTTGGCGAGCACGTGCGGAAGCTGCGAGACGCTGACCATCAGGCGGTCGTGTGTGGCGGCGTCGATCGCCACGGGAAGCGCTCCGAAGCGGCTGAGCAGCCGGTGCAGACGCTCGTAGAGCACGCCGGCGGTGCTGCCTTTGGCGGGCGTCAGATACCAGGGGGCGCCGTCGAACAGGTCCTCGCGGGCGTGCTCGACGCCGGCGATCTCTGCACCGGCCAGCGGGTGCCCGCCGATGAAGCGCTGGTCGCCGGCGGCGATGTCCGCGAGCAGGCGCTTGGTGGAGCCGACGTCGCTGATCACGCAGTTCGGCTCGGCGCCGGCGAGCGCGAGGCGGACGACCTCCGGGAGCGAGCCGACGGGGGCGGCTGCGAACACGACGTCCGCGCCGGCGACGGCGACGGTGACATCGTCGGCCTGCGAGTCGATCGCGCCGAGCCGCAACGCCCTGGCGCGCACTCGCTCGTCGGGGTCATAGCCGCAGACATCGGCGCCGGCGCGCCCGCGCGCCGCCAGGCCGATCGAGCCGCCGATCAGCCCGACCCCCAGGACCGCGACCCTCAAGGAGCGTGCCTCGCCGGGGGCGCTGCGCACGCAAGGCTCATCAGACGGCGCTGAGCGCCTTGCCTGCGAGCACAGCGGCGCGCTCGACGGAGCGCGCGTACTCGGCGAAGTCCTCCGCTCGCAGCTGCTGGGGCCCGTCGCAGATGGCCTCCTCGGGATTGGGGTGGACCTCGACGATGATGCCATCGGCGCCGACCGCGGCGGCGGCGAGCGACAGCGGCGTGACGAGGTCGCGCCGCCCGGCGGCGTGGCTCGGGTCGACGATCACGGGCAGGTGCGAGAGCTCCTTGAGCACCGGCACGGCCATCAGGTCGAGCGTGAAGCGGTAGGCGGTCTCGAACGTGCGGATCCCGCGCTCGCAGAGCATCACGCTGGGGTTGCCTTCCTTGAGGATGTACTCGGCTGCCATCAGCAGCTCGTCGAGCGTGGCGGACAGCCCGCGCTTGAGCAGGACCGGTCGGCGGGCGCGGCCGAGCTCTGCGAGCAGCGGGTAGTTCTGCATGTTGCGCGCGCCGATCTGGATCGCGTCGGCAACCTCGAGCACGGCCTCCAGATCGCCGATATCCATGAGCTCGGTGACGATCGGCAGGCCGGTCTCGGCCTTGGCCTCGGCCAGCAGCTCGAGCCCCTCTTGGCCGAGTCCCTGGAAGGCGTAGGGGGAGGTGCGCGGCTTGTAGGCGCCGCCGCGCAGGAGCGTCGCGCCGGCGTCGCGCACGACGCGCGCGGTCTGCAGCGTCTGCTCGCGCGACTCGACGGTGCAGGGTCCGGCGATCAGCGCGAAGTTCTCGCCGCCGACCTTGCGTCCGTCGATCTCGAGCACGGTGCGCTCGCCGTGGGTGATCTGCGCGGAGGCGAGCTTGTAGGGCTTGAGGATCGGCACGACACGATCGACGCCGGGCTGGGCCTCGAGGCCCAGCCCCTCGACGGTGATGTCCTGCTCGACGTCGCCGATGGCTCCGATGACGGTCACGCGCGCGCCGCGGCTGCGATGGGCGAGCGCGCCGGCGCGCTCGATCTTCTCGACGACCGCCTCGACCTCTTGGTCGGTCGCGGTCTCCTTCATGACGATCATCATCAACTCATCCTTTCACTGACGCCTGGGTATCTTAGAGGTGGCCCGTCTCCGGGTGACGGGTACGTCCCCCGGCTCGTGAGGAGGGGCGCTGAAGGCACCCCGCTCGGGTGGCGCTCGGCTCCGCGAAGGGGCCCGGTGCGACCGCTGACACCCGCTCACGGACGGGCGAAAAGGCCGAAGCGCCTAGCTAAATCGCCAGACGCGATAGGCGGACGAGCATGCCCAGGCGGCGACGGCGGGCACTGCCTGCGTGGATGTGGGTGCCGTCGCGATCATGGCCATCTGCTGTGTGTTTTTAGCAGACAAACGACGCGCCGTCGAGTGGTGGGAGACAATTTCGCCCGGACCGCAGAACCCGGCGCACGGTGGCCGGTCTCAGCGCGAGCTGTGGCTCAGCGGGCGGGGGCGGGTGCGAGCACTTCGGCGAGCGCGTCCAGGAAACGCCCGTTCTCCTGGGGAAGCCCGTAGGTGACGCGCAGCGCGGGGACCAGCGATCCGAGCGCAGTGCCGGCGCGCACGAGCACGCCGCGCTCGGCGAGCCCCTGCAGGACGGCCTGCTCGTCGTTGTGCTCGCCGAGCTCGAACCAGCAGAAGTTGGCCTGCGAGTCGGCGGGCTCGATGCCGAGCGCGCGCAGGCGCTCATCGACGGAGACGCGCTCGGCGACCGTGCGGATGACGCGTTCCTCGACGGCGTCCTGGTGTGAGAGCGCCTCGACGGCGGCGGCGTGGGCGAGCGCGTTGCAGAAGAACGGCTGGCGCACCTGGTCGAGCGCGCGCGGGAGATCCTCGGATCCGCACAGCACGAAGCCGACGCGCAGCCCGCACAGCCCGTGCACCTTGGAGAAGGTTCGCAGCAGCCCGAGGTTGGGGTGCGCGTCGAGCAGCGCGAGCGAGGAATCGGGGTCCTCGAGCGTGTTGAACTCGCAGTAGGCCTCATCGAGGATCACGCATACGTTGCGCGGCACCTCGGCCATGAACTCGGCGATGTCGGCCAGCGCCACTGCGGTGCTGGTGGGGTTGTTGGGGTTGCAGACGAGCACCAGCCGCGTGACGACGGTGACCTCGCGGAGCATCGCTGGCAGGTCGTGACGCCCTTGCTCGTCCAGCGCGACGGGGACGGCGCGCGCGCCGGAGGCGGCGGCGAGGTGCGGGTAGACGGAGAACGAGGGCCACGCGTAGACGAGCTCCGCCCCGGGCTCGAGCAGCGCCTCGCCGGCGGCGAGCAGGATGTCGCAGGAGCCGTTGCCGATGGCGATGCGCGAGCTTGGCACGCCATAGCGGTCGGACAGGCGCTGGCGCAGCAGCGAGTTGGAGGGGTCGGGATAGCGGTTGAGCGTGCCGAGCTGGCGCGTGATCGCCTCGCGCACGGCGTCCAGCGGCGGGAACGGCGACTCGTTGCTGGCGAGCCGCACGAGCGGCTCCTGCTGCGCGTAGCCGCCGGCTGCGGGGTAGACGGGGATGCGCCGGATCCGCTGTGAGAACTCAATCGACACGAGGACATTGTGTCGTGTTCGCTCCGCGAGGGCGCTGCGCGCCGGTCCGAGCGCGGATGTGCTCCGCGCGCGACGGCGCTACGCGTCTCGGACCGTGTTGTGCTCCGTCCGCGACGGCGCTGCGCCGGTCGGACTACTGCGCAGCGTGCAGATCGGCACGCAACCCGCGGGCGTCGCCGATGTAGACGTGGGCGGGCTCGTGATCCTCTGCGGCGTGGTAGTGGATCAGCACGCGGATCACGCGCGGCATCGAGCGCGGCACGGGGATCTCCTGCGCGCACAAGAGCGGCACGCGGGCGAAGCCGAGGGCGCGTGCGGCGACGGCGGGGAACTCGGCGTTGAGGTCGCGGGTGGTGGTGAAGATGCAGCTGACGACCATGCTCGGCTCGAGCGCGTTGCGCTGCATGATCTCGGTCATCAGCTCGCTGGTGGCGTCGAGGATGTCCTGGGCGTTGTTGAGCTTGACGCTGGTGGCGCCGCGCAGCGCGAACAGTCGCATGGCGCGCGATTCTGTCAGAGCGCGAGCGCCCGCAGGCGCGCCAGCTCGCCGGCGGACAGGCGCCGATGGGCGCCGGGAGCCAGCCCGTCGAGCGTCAGCGGGCCGAAGCGCGTGCGCTCCAGCTCGACAACGACGCGGCCCGCGGCCTGGCACATCCTGCGCACCTGGCGGTTGCGGCCCTCATGAATGGTGATCTCGATCGAGCTCGACCCGCGCCCGCCCACGCGGCGAACGCGCGCGGGCGCGGTCGGTCCGTCCTCGAGCTGCACTCCGGCGCGCAGGGCGTCGAGGACCTCCTCGCTCGGCGGCCCGCCGCGCAGCTTGACGCGGTAGCTCTTGGGTACTTGGAAGCGCGGGTGAGTGAGCCGGTTGGCCAGCTCGCCATCGTTGGTGAGCAGGATCAGCCCGGAGCTGTCGCGGTCCAGGCGCCCGACCGGATACAGCCGCAGGCCGGCGGCGGGGACGAGCCCGACCACGGTCGGGCGGCCGTGGCTGTCACGCACCGTGGAGAGCACCCCGACGGGCTTGTTCAGGGCGTAGACGACGCGTGGCTCGGCGCCGGCGATCGGCTTGCCGTCGAGCGCCACGGCGCTGCGCTCGTCGACGTCGCGCGCCGGATCGGTGATCGTCCGCCCGGCGACGGTGACACGGCCGGCGGCGACCAGCGCCTCGGCGGAGCGCCTGGAGGCGACGCCCGCGTGGGCGAGGTACTTGGCTAGGCGCATCGCCGCGGAGCGGTGACGGGGCTCATGGCGGGAGCGGTGACGGGGCTCATGGGCTGCAACCATAGGAGGCGACCCGCCGCGCCGGCACCTGCCCGCGCCCCGCGGCGAACCCACACCGCCATGGATCTACCGCTGCTCGAGCAGATACTCGCCGATCGCGGCGAGCCGCGTTTTCGCGCCAGTCAGGTGTGGTCGTGGGCGGCGCGCGGCGTGCACGGCTATGAGCAGATGAGCAATCTGCCGGCGGGTCTGCGTGACACGCTTGCACGCGAGGTGCCGTTCTCGAGCCTGGAGCTGCGCGAGCAGGCGCGCTCGGGTGACGGGACGGTGAAGGCGCTGTTTCACACCAACGACGGCCGACCGCTGGAGGCCGTGCTGATGCGCTACCGGAGCCCTCCCGGAGGTGGGGCCGCCAGGCGCTCGATCTGCGTCTCCTCGCAGTCGGGCTGCCCGCTGACGTGCACCTTCTGCGCGACGGGGAAGATGCGGTTCGCACGCAATCTGACGTCTTCGGAGATCATCGATCAGGCGCTGCACTTCAGGCGTATCGAGCCGATCGACCACTGCGTGTTCATGGGCATGGGCGAGCCGATGCTGAACCTGGAGAGCGTGCTGGCGGCGTGCGAGCGCCTGCCTGAGATCGGCATCACCCACCGGCGCACCACGATCTCGACTGTCGGCTGGGTGCCGGGCATCGAACGCCTGGCGGACAGCGAGATGCCGCTGCGCCTGGCGCTGTCGCTGCACGCGGCCGACGAAGCGCTGCGCTCGGAGCTGATGCCGGTCAACGAGCGCTACCAGCTGCGCGAGGTGATCGAGGCCTGCCGCGCCTTCTACGCGCGCAAGCGCAGGCGCGTGTTCGTGGAGTACGTGATGCTGGCGGGCGTCAACGACCGCTACGAGCAGGCGCTCGCCCTGGCGCGGACGCTGAGCGCGGGACGCGAGCACGCCACCCGGATCTTCAAGGTGAACCTGATCCCGTACAACGCCACCGATACCGGCGACGGCGCACCCTACTGCGGCTCGAGCCGCGAGTCGATCGCGGCGTTCCGCGGGGCGCTCGAGTCGCGCGGCGTGCCTGTCACCGTGCGCCTGACGCGCGGGCGCGACATCGCCGCGGCGTGCGGCCAGTTGGCTGGGGACGCAGCCTAGATGGTCCTTCGCCGAGCTCCCGGCGCGATCGCGACCCAAGGCGAGCGCGCGGCCGAGGTCCGGGCACGAGGAGATCGCGCCCGGACTCGACGTTGGTCGTCCTACGGGACCGCGACGATGAAGCCCTGGCCGGTCGAGATCGGTTCGCTCGCCTCGATCTCATAGCCGCCCGGGCATTTCTGGGCCGAAACAACCAAGAAACTGGCGGCCGTCCCGCCCGGGGTGGTCAGGATCGGCAGTCCGGCGTATACGGGGGTCAGACAGAAGAACCCGGTTTCGGGCTCGGTCACCGAGCTGAAGCCGGAGTCCGAGCCAAACGCGGGGTTGCCGGCTCCGTTGATCGCGATGCTGGCATACGCAACCGCGCTGCCGGCCGGCCCCTGGGCGCCCGCCGCGCCCGTCGCACCGGTCGCGCCGGTGGCGCCGGTGGCGCCCGACGCCCCGTTCGCGCCCGTCCGCCCGGCGTTGCCCTTGAGCTCCTTGAGAACCTTCGGGCTGATCTGCTTCTTGCTCGTGATCAGGTAATGGGTGGCGGCGAGCGCGCCGCCGCTCATCGAGAACACCAGGGCGAGTGTGGCGGCGACGTTGGCGTAGGTGATGCGGTGTCGGATCGAAGACAACGGGGCAGCTCCTTTTGTAGCCTGAGGTCAGAGTTCTGACAGCCTACTGAACAGCTCCAGAAGACGCTCTCGATCCGCTGGCGGATCGGTGCGAGGTGTGGGCCTCGGCCGGGCTCGTCAAACCCTCGAAACCCAGAGCCCGCGCCGTGGAATCGATCATCCAGAAGCGACCTGCGTGCCGATTGCGCGGCCGGTCGGTCGCGGCGGGAACCTGGTCAGCGGACGCGCGGCGGCTACTGTGCTGTGTCCGTCCGCGCCTCGCCGGCGCGCAAAAGCCGCTCGCGCAGCTCGGCCTGCTCCTCGGGCGTGGGGTCCCAGCGCGCGACGTCGGGCAGCTCCTCGAGGCTGCGCAGGCCGAACAGCTTCAGGAACTGGGTGGTTGTGCGATAGAGGACCGCCCCGAACTGCGAGTGCCCCGCGTCCTCGATCAGGCCGCGGTCGAGCAGCGTGGCGGTCGCAGAGTCGGCGCTGACGCCGCGGATGCGCGTGATCTCAGGGCGTGAGATCGGCTGCAGGTAGGCGACGATCGCGAGCGTCTCGGCCTGCGCGGGGCTGAGCGTCGCGGCACGCGGGCGGCTGAACAGCCTGCGCGCCGCGTCCTCGGTCTGCGGGTCGCTGGCGAGCGTCCAGCCACCGCCCAGCTCGCGCAGGTTGATCCCGCGAAGACCGGGCGCGTACTGCTCGGAGAGCAGCGCCAGCGCCGCCCCGACCGCGCCGGCGCCCGCCTGGGTCGCCTCGGCGAGCTCGGTCACGCTGAGCGGGTCCGAGGAGAGGAACAGCAGCGCCTCGACAGTGCGCGCGAGCGATGGCGCTTGCTGCGCCTCGGGCACCGCCTGGACACCGGGGCTCGACGCTTCCTCGGCGACGAGCTCGGTGGCAGCGCGTCCGGACTGGTCGGGGGTGCTCATCCCGCGAGCTCCCGCGGCAGCGCGCGCCCGGGAGCCGGCGCCAGAGCTGCGGGGGGCGCGGGCGCCCGACGGGGGCCAGCGTGGACGGCGATCTCGCCGAAGCTCTGCTGCTGCTCCCAGTCGACCTCCCCGCGTTTGTAGAGCTCGAGCAGCGCGAAGAGCGTCACAGCCACGGTCATTCGATCTGATCCGCGCACGGCTTCATCGAAGCTGAAGCTACCGCGTCCCAGCAGCCGCCGCAGGTGCGCGAGGCGCTCGGCGACGCTCACGCGAACGGAGCCGATGTGGCGGAGGCTGATGCTCGGGGGCATCACCAGCAGCCGTCCGATCGCTTCGCCCAGCACGACCGGATCCTGCGAGCCGTCCTGCGCGTGCACGATCGCGCGACGCAGGCTCACGGGCGGCGGAGCGCTCCGGAAGCGCACCCCGTGCTCGCCGGCCAAGAGCTCGCCGAGGTGCGCGGCGGCCGTGCGATAGCGGCGCGCGTCGAGCATCCGCGCGAGCAGCTCCTCGGCCGCCTGTTCGGGCTCGATGTCCAGCAGCTGCTCCTCGTCGCCGCTGAGCATCAGACGCGACTTGAGCTCCAGCAGCGCTGCCACGAGCACGATGAACTCGGTGGCGGTCTCCAGGTCGAGCTCACCCCGCCGTTCGAGGCGGT
The DNA here is from genome assembly GCA_050696475.1 of Solirubrobacteraceae bacterium. Lineage (GTDB taxonomy): Bacteria > Actinomycetota > Thermoleophilia > Solirubrobacterales > Solirubrobacteraceae > Palsa-744. The sequence continues at coordinate 7,826 of JBOGXX010000078.1, forward strand.
CGAGGTAGGCGAGCACCACCTCCGCCAGCGGCAGCTCGAGCAGGTCGACCTCTTCGCGAAGCACGAGCGTCAGCAGCAGGTCGAATGGCCCGCTGAAGACATCGAGGTCGAGCTCGAGCGCGGCCAGGCTCACGCGCGCACCGCGGCGGAGACGATCCTTGCGCTGCTCATCCGTCCACGGTACCCGCCGCCGATGACGTGCTCGCGGAGGAGGCGTGAGCACCGGGCGCCGTGGGGCGTCCGACGCCCATCCGCTCGCGCACATCGGCAACCGTCCGCGCGGCGATCAGCTGCGCGCGCGCGGCGCCGACGGCCAGGACCGCCTCCAGTGCCGTCTCGTCGCCGCGCAGCTGGGCGTAGCGTTCCTGCACCGGCGCCAGGTACTCGATCACCGCCGCCGCGACCGCGCCCTTGAATTCGCCGTAGCGCGCGGCGGCGAACTCCCGCTCGAGCGCCGCCGGCTCCGAGCGCCGGACGGCGGCGAGGATTTCGATCAGGTTGCTGATGCCGGGCTTCTCTGTGCGGTCGATCCGCACCTCGCTGCCCGAGTCGGTCACCGCGCTCTTGAGCTTCTTCTCGATCGCGCGCGGCTCGTCGAGCACGTAGACGGTCCCCTGCACGCTCTCGCCGGTGGTGGACATCTTCCTGGTCGGGTCCTGCAGGTCCATGATCCGCGCCCCCACCGGCGGAGTCTTCAGCTCGGGCACGACCAGGACCTCCCCGCCGCCGGCGAAGCGACGGTTGAAGTTCTCCGCCACGTCGCGCATCAGCTCGACATGCTCACGCTGATCGTCGCCGACCGGCACCTCGTGAGCGCGATAGGCGAGCACGTCGGCCGCCATCAGCACGGGGTAGACCAGCAGCCCCGCGGAGACGAGCTCCCGCTGTGCGATCGACTTGTCGCGGAACTGGTGCATGCGCTGCAGCCGGCCGAGTTCGGTGACGCTCGAGAGCAGCCAGGTCAACTCGGTGTGCTCGCGCACGTCGGACTGGCGGAAGAGGATGCAGCGCTCCGGGTCCAGGCCGGCGGCCAGCAGGATCGCGAGCGTGTCGTAGAGCCGCGCGCGCAGCTCGGCGGGGTCGTAGGCGACGGTGGTGGCGTGCAGGTCGACGATGCAGAAGATGCCTTCGCCGCGCTCCTGACTCGAGACGTACTGTGCGATCGCGCCGATGTAGTTGCCCAGGTGCTTGCGCCCCGTGGGCTGGATTCCAGAGAAGATCCGCATCGCTTGTTCAGGCGGGTTGGCGACGCCGCAGCGAGCCGTTGGTGAGCCAGGGAGGATCCCAGCCGGTGTCTGCCTGGTTGACGTTCGTACCCGGTGGGACGAGCTCGTCGATCCGGTCGAGGACTTCGGCGCTCAGCGTCCGCTCGAGCGCCGGCAGCTGGCTCTCGAGCTGCTCCATCGTGCGCGGGCCGATGATCGCGGCGGTGACGGCCGTGTGGCTCGTGACGAACGCGAGCGCCATCTCGATCAGCGAGACCCCGGCCTCATCAGCCAGCTCGCCGAGCGCCTGGGCGGCCTCCAGCTTCGCCTGATTGCCGGGAATCGACATGTCATAGCGCGAAGGCAGCATCTGCGCGCGACGGCTGTCGCCGGGCGACTCGCCGCCCTTGCGGTATCTCCCCGACAGCCACCCGCCGGCGAGCGGGCTCCAGGGAATCACGCCCATGCCATACCGCTCGCACACCGGCAGCACGTCGGCCTCGACCCGGCGGATCAGCATCGAGTAGGGCGGCTGCTCGCAGACGAAGCGCTCACGTCCGCGCCTCTCTGCCACCCACTGCGCCTCGACGATCTGGTGCGCGGGGAACGTCGAGCTGCCGATGTAGCGGAGCTTGCCGGCGTGCACGAGATCGCTGAGCGCGCCGAGCGTCTCGTCGATGTCGGTGTCCGGCTCGGGGCGGTGGATCTGGTAGAGGTCGATCCAGTCGGTCTTCAGTCGCCGCAGGCTGCTCTCGAGCTCTTTGACGATCCAACGACGGGAGTTGCCGAACTGGTTTGGATCCTCGTCGTGCATCTTGCCGTGAGCCTTCGTCGCGAGCACGACCGTGTCACGGCGCCCGCCGGCGAGCGCCTTGCCGACGATCTCCTCGGACTCGCCACGCGAGTACACGTCAGCGGTGTCGATGAAGTTGATGCCCGCGTCCAGCGCGCGGTGGATGATGCGGATCGAGTCGTCGTGGTCGGTGTTGCCCCACGCGCCGAACATCATCGCGCCGAGGCACAGCGGGCTGACGCTGACGCCGGTGCCGCCGAGTTTGCGGTGCTCGATCGCCATCTATGCCAGGGCCTGCCTGATCAAGGGGTGCTTGGCCGCCGCCACCTCGTCGAGGCGGCGCACCGGCGTGCTGTAGGGGGCCCCCCGCGCGATCTCAGGGTCCGCTGCCGCCTCCTCGAGGATCGCTGCGATCGCGTCGGCAAACGCGTCGAGCGTCTCCTTGGTCTCGGTCTCGGTCGGCTCGACCATCAGCGCCTCCTCGACCAGGAGCGGGAAGTACACGGTCGGCGGGTGGAAGCCGAAATCGAGCAGGCGCTTGGCGAGGTCGAGCGTCTTGATCTCCAGCTCGCGCTTCATCGGGCCTCCGGAGAGGACGAACTCGTGCATGCAGAGCGCGCCGTAGGCGAGCGGCAGATGCTCGCCCACGCCATGCTCCTTCAGGCGCGCCAGCAGGTAGTTGGCGTTCAGCACCGCCGCCTCGGAGGCATCCTTGAGGCCGTCGCCGCCCAGCGAGCGAATGTAGGCATAGGAGCGCACGAAGCATCCGTAGTTGCCCTGGAAGCCCCGCAGGCGCCCGATCGACTTCGGGCGGTCGTACTCGAGGTCGAACCGCCCGTCCTCTCGGCGGGCCACGACGGGCACCGGCAGGAACGGCGCGATCCGCTCGGACACGGCGATCGGGCCCGAGCCGGGGCCACCGCCGCCGTGCGGTTGCGTGAAGGACTTGTGCAGGTTGAAGTGCACGATGTCGAAGCCCATGTCGCCCGGACGCGAGATGCCCATCACCGCGTTGAGGTTGGCGCCGTCGTAGTAGAGCGTGGCCCCCACCCCATGCACGATCTCGGCGATCTCGACGATGTTCTCCTCGAACAGCCCGAGCGTGTTGGGGTTGGTCAGCATCAGGCAGGCGACTTCCGTGTCGGCCTTGGCGCGCAGGTCCTCGATGTCCACGCCGCCGTCCGCGTTGGTGCTCAGCTTCACGAGCTCGAAGCCCGCCATCGTCACGGTCGCCGGGTTGGTGCCGTGTGCGGTGTCGGGGGTGAGCACCTTGTGGCGCGCCTCGCCGCGGTCCTCGTGGTAGGCGCGGGAGAGCAGCACCCCGGCGAGCTCCCCGTGCGAGCCGGCGGACGGTTGCAGCGAGACGTGCGCCAGACCGGAGATCTCCGAGAGCGCGCCC
>JBOGXX010000079.1:0-8388 GCA_050696475.1 Solirubrobacteraceae bacterium
GCTGTCGCTGGCGATGTCCACCGAGGACATCGTCGAGGGCGTCACGGCGTTCTTCGAGAAACGCGAGCCGCAGTGGAAGGGGCGCTGAAGGGCGCGGCGCGCGGCCCCGGCCGCCGGTACCGCTTCCGGCGGAGCAGGGCCATGGGAGGGCCGCCGTTACGTGTGGCATGATGTATGGCATGAAGCGAACGACGATCTACCTCCCCGACGAGCTGAAGCTGGCCTTGGAGCGGAAGGCCAGCGCCGAGGGCCGCAGCGAGGCCGAGGTCGTGCGCTCCGCGCTGGCATCGGCGACCGCGGCGCACACATATCCAACCCCTCGGCTGCCGCTGTTCGACAGCGGTGATCGGACCCTCGCGGAGCGCGTTGATGAGGAGCTCGCGGACGGCTTCGGCGAGTGATCCTGCTCGACACGAGCGGCCTGCTCGCTGCGATCGACGCGGGGCAACGCTGCCACCGCGAGGCGCTCGCGTGCCTTGCGGCGGCACGCCCGCCACTGCTGCTGTCCCCGTTCGTGCTCGCCGAGCTCGACTATCTCCTTGGCGCGCGTGTCGGCGCCCGCGCGCGCGCCGCTCTGCTCGATGAGGTCGAGCGGGGCGCGTACCTGCTGGAGCCGATCAGCGGCGCGGACGTCGCGCGGGCGCACGCGATCATCGATCGCCACGCGGACCTCGCTATCAGCCTCGCCGACGCCTCGATCGTCGTGCTCGCCGAGCGCCATCGTGTGCGCGAGGTGCTGACGCTGGATCAGCGGCACTTCCGCGTGCTCACAGCGCGCGGGAAGCCGTTGCGGCTGCTGCCGGCCGACGCCTGAGCCGCGGCTGCCGCGCCGGGAAGGTGCGCAGTAGGGCTATCTACTCTGTACACGCGCGAGGAACCGTTTAGGATGGCGGGCGTGGCCCGCTCGTCCACCAAGAAGACCTCGCTCCTGCGCCCGCTCGTCGAGGACCTGCAGGCGCGACGCGCGCAGGCCCGGCTCGGCGGCGGCGAGCAGAAGATCGCCGAGCAGCACGCCCGCGAGAAGCTCACCGCGCGCGAGCGGATCGCGCTGCTGATCGACAGCGACGAGAGCTCACCGTCCGGGGCACAGGCGGGGAAGAGCACCTTCGTGGAGCTGGGAATCCACGGGCGCCCGCACTTCTCCCAGCGCGCGATGGACGGCGTGCAGGCGCCGGCTGACGGCGTGATCACGGGCTATGGCAAGGTCAACGGGCGCCTGACGGCGGTGTGCGCGTATGACTTCACGGTGATGGCGGGCTCGATGGGGATGACGGGCGAGCTGAAGGTCACGCGTCTGCGCGAGCTGGCGCTGAGCAAGCGGATCCCGTTCGTGTGGCTGCTGGACTCGGCGGGCGCGCGCGTGCAGGAGGCGGCGGGCGCGATGTTCGCGGGCTCGGGGCACCTGTTCCGCGAGGAGGTGGTGATGAGCGGCGTGATCCCGCAGGTGGCTGCGCTGATGGGTCCGTGCGCGGCGGGCACCGCCTACATCCCGGGGCTGGCGGACTTCGTGCCGATGGTCAAGGGTCGCGGCTCGATGGCGCTGGCGGGGCCGCACCTCGTGCGCGCGGCGATCGGCGAGGAGGTGACCCAGGAGGAGCTCGGCGGCTCGCGCGTGCACTGCCGCGCCTCCGGTGTGGGCGACATGGAGGTGGCAGACGACGAGGAGTGCATCGATGCGATCAAGCAATACCTGTCGTTCATGCCCCAGAACTGCGAACAGCGCCCGCCGGTGCTGGCGGTCTCGGACCCGATCGACCGCCGCGAGGAGGGGCTGCTGGACGTGCTGCCGGACTCCAACCGCAAGCCTTATGACATGTACGAGGTGATCGCGAGGATCGTCGATGACGGCGAGTACTTCGACATCAAGCGCCAGTGGGCGAAGACGATCATCACCTGCTTCGCGCGCTTCGGCGGCAGGCCGGTGGGGATCGTCGCCAACCAGCCCAAGCAGCTCGGCGGCATCCTCGACAACGACTCCGCCGACAAGGCCGCCCGGTTCGTGAACCTGTGCAACGCGTTCGCGATACCGCTGGTGTTCATCCAGGACGTGCCGGGCTTCATGGTGGGCACGAAGGTGGAGGCGCAGGGCATCATCCGCCACGGCGCGAAGATGCTCTACGCGGTGGCCAACGCGACGGTGCCGAAGATCACGGTGATCACGCGCAAGGCCTACGGCGCGGGCTACTACGTGATGAACGGGCGCGCGTACGAGCCGGATCTGATCGTGGCGTGGCCGAGCGCGGAGATCAGCGTGATGGGCGCGGAGGGCGTGGTGGAGATCGCGTTTCGCAAGCAGGTCGAGGAGGCGCAGGACCCGCAGGCCAAGCGGGCGGAATTGATCGAGGGCTTTCGCAAGATCTTCGACGTGTACGTGGCGGCGGGCAACGACGTGATCGACGACGTGATCGACCCGCGCGAGACGCGCGAGACGATCTGCCGCGCGCTCGAGATGTCGGCCGGCAAGAAGGTCGAGCGCCCGTGGAAGCGCCACGGCGTGGTCCCGGTATGAGTCTCGAGGACCCGGTGGTGATCACCTGCTCGATCTCGGGGGCGATCGCCAACCGCGCGCAGTGCCCGGCGATCCCCTACACGCCGGAAGAGTACGCGCAGGAGGCGCGGCGGATCGTGGAGGAGGGCGGCGTGCAGATCCACATCCACGCGCGCAAGCCGGACGGGACGCCGTCGTATGAGGTGGAGGACTTCCGGGCGATCTCCGAGGCGATCCGGGCGGAGGTGGGCGACGCGGCGATCATCAACTTCTCGACGGGCACGATCGGCGTGCCGCTGGCCAAGCGGATCGAGTACCTGCGCGCATGCCGCCCGGAGGTGGCGGCGCTGAACATGGGCTCGATGAACTACGCGAAGTACTCGCGCTCGAAAAAAAGCTTCGTCTTCGACATGGTCTTCGAGAACCCGTTCGCGGAGATCATCGAGCTGCTGGAGGCGCTGAACGAGCTTCAGATCAAACCGGAGCACGAGTGCTTCGACGTGGGCCACGTGGGCAGCCTGGCGCCGCTGATCGACATGGGCGTGCTGGCGCAGCCGCTGCACGTGGACTGCGTGATGGGCGTGGTCGGGGGGATCCCGCCGAGCGCGCGCAACCTGGCGGCGATGGTCGAGAACATCCCGGCGGGGCGAGGTGGGGGGGTTTCCAATCACTGGGGCGTGATCGGGATCTCGCGCGCTCAGTGGATGCTGGTCGCGGCGGCGCTCACGCTCGGCGGCTCGATTCGCGTGGGCCTCGAGGACAACCTGTACATGCCGGACGGGGAGATGGCGCGCTCCAACGGCGAGCTGATCGCGAAGGCCAGGCAGATGACCGAAGACCTCGGCAGGCGACCGGCGAGCGTCCGCGAGGCCCGCGCGATGCTGGCGATCCCCGAGCGCGAGGGGAGCGTCGCTTGAACGGCCTCTTCAGTGGCGGCCTGCCGGCCGCCGGGTGCGTGCGCGTGGAGCTCCGCCGGTGAGCCTCCCCCTGCGGGGCATCCGCGTGCTCGACCTCTCGCGGCTCCTGCCGGGCGGCTTCTGCTCGCTGCTGTTGGCGGACTTCGGTGCTGACGTGGTGAAGGTGGAGGACACGGGGATGGGCGACTACATCCGCTGGTCCCCGCCCTATTACGAGGGCGCGCACGAGAGCGCGCGCTCGGCGCTGTTCCTGGCGCTGAACAGAAACAAGCGCTCGATCCGCCTGGACCTGAAGCGCGACGGCGGGCGCGAGGCGCTGCTGGCGCTGGTGCGAGACGCGGACGTGGTGCTCGAGTCATTTCGCCCGGGCGTGCTCGAGCGCCTGGGCGTCGGCTACGAGCGCATGCGCGAGCGCAACCCCGGGATCGTCTACTGCGCGATCTCCGGCTACGGCCAGACGGGCCCCAAACGCGAGGCCTCCGGTCACGACATGAACTACCTGGGGCTGGTCGGCCTGCTGGGCTTGACGGGGGCACCGCCCTCCGCGCACGGCGCGGAGCCGGTGCAGGCGGCGGGGCAGATCGCGGACCTGGGCGGCGGCGCGCTGATGGCCGCGTTCGGGATCATGGCGGCGCTGCGCGAGCGCGACGGCTCGCCGGCGCGAGACGGACGCTCGGGGCATCCGGGCTCCGGCGAGGGCCAGATCGTCGACGTCTCGATGTCAGACGGCGCGCTGTCGTGGCTGGCGATGGTCGCGGGCGCGTACTTCGCCGACGGGGTGGCGCCGCGTCGCGGCGAGCTGCCGCTGGCGGGCGCGCTGGTCTGCTACCGCCCGTACGAGTGTGCGGACGGCTGGGTGTCGCTCGGCGCGCTGGAGCCGAAGTTCTGGCAGGCGTGGTGCCGCGGCGTGGGCCGCGAGGACCTCGTGGCGATGCAGTTCGAGCGCCCCGGCTCGCAGGTCCACGAGCAGGTGAAGGAGATCTTCCGCGGGCGCACGCGCGAGCAGTGGGAGGCGTTCGCGCGCACGCACGACTGCTGCCTGGAGCCGGTGTTGGAGCTCGACGAGGCGCTCGACTCCGAGCTGGTGCGCGCGCGGGAGATGGTCGTCGAGCTCGAGCAGCCCGGAGCGCAGCGACGCGTGCGCCAGCTGGGCATCCCCGTGAAGCTGACGCGCACACCGGGCGAGCACGCGCGGCTGCCGGGGCCGGCGCTGGGCGAGCACACCGAGGAGCTGCTGGCGGCGGCGGGCTACACCTCCGAGCAGGTGGCGGCGCTGCTGGCCTCGGGCGCGGCAGCCGGCCCGGCGGCGAACGCCGGGTCCGAATCGGCCCCGGCGTTTCGCGCATGAGCGCGTGCGTTCCCGCATGAGCGCGAGCGTTCCCGCATGAGCGGCGAGCGCGAGGCGATCGGCGCGGAGGGGTCGCTCGCCGGCGAACGCTCCGGGCGCCCGCGGCTGTTGAAGATGAGCGAGCTGGCGCAGCGCTCGGGTGTGAGCCCGGGGACGATTCGCTACTACCTGCGCGAAGGGCTCTTGGGGGAGGGGGCTGAGATCGTGCGCACCTCGCGCAACATGGCCTACTACCCGCAGCAGTACGTGCCGCGGATAGAGCTGATCAAGCGCCTGCAGGAGGAGCGCTTCATGCCGCTGCGCGTGATCAGGGGCGCGCTGGCGCAGGACCCCGAGCGCCTGCGCGCGCTGATCGAGCTGGAGGATCGCATCCTCGAGCGGGCGCTGATCAGCGCCGAGGATCAGACCCGCGTCTCGCGCAAGCTCGTGCGCGAGCGCTACGGGGTTCCACGCAACGTGCTCGAGCGCCTGGCGCAGATCGGCGTGCTGACGCCCAACCAGCGCGGCTATGACCGCGACGACGTGAAGATCATCGAGGCGATCGCGAGCTTTCGCGCGGGCGGCTACGAGGAGGCGCTGGGGTTCACCGTGTATGACACGCTGCGCTACCGCGAGGCGCTGGAGCCGCTCGTGGAGGAGGAGGTGCGCGCGCTGCTGGATCGGCTCGCCGGCGAGGTGGAGGTGGAGCGCGCGATGGAGATCGTGGCGGCGGGCACCGAGCCGCTGCGGGAGCTGATCGGCGCGATGCACTCGAAGCTGCTGCTCGCGGCGCTGCGACGGCACCGCACGACGGCTGATTGACGAGTCAATCTATCCTGCGCCTGTGAGGGTGGCAGCCGTTCAGCTGAACTCGGGCGCCGATCAGGCGGCGAACATCGCTGCGGCCGACCGGCTGACGCGCGCGGCTGCGGCGGACGGCGCGCAGCTGATCGTGCTGCCGGAGAAGTGGACGGCGATGGGCTCCCAGCAGGAGCTGCGCGCGAGCGCGCAGGCGCTGGACGGCACGGCGATCGAGTGGGCGCGCGCGATCGCGCGCGAGCTGCGCGTGGACCTCGTGGCGGGCTCGATCCTCGAGCGCGTCCCCGGCCGGGAGAAGCTGGCGAACACCTCGGTGCACGTGGACCCGAGCGGGGAGATCCGCGCGGCCTACCGCAAGCTGCACATGTTCGACGTGGAGCTCGGCGGGCGCTCCTACCGCGAGTCCGAGCTCGAGCAGCCCGGCGATGAGATCGTGCTCTCGCGCACGGCCGGCGGCGTCGAGCTGGGCCTGTCGATCTGCTACGACCTGCGCTTCCCGGAGCTCTACAGGATCCTGGCGGTGCGGGGCGCGCGCGTGATCGCGCTGCCGGCCGCGTTCACGCTCGCCACCACGCGCGAGCACTGGGAGGTGCTGGTGCGCGCGCGCGCGATCGAGAACCAGGCGTTCGTGATCGCCGCCAACCAGGTGGGCGAGCACCCGGCGGGCCAGCACTCGGGCGGGCGCTCGATGATCGTGGACCCGTGGGGCGTGGTCCTCGCGCAGGCGCCCGAGCGCCCCGGCCAGATCCTCGCCGAGCTCGACCTCGAGAGCCAGCGCCAGATCCGCACGCGCCTGCCCTCGCTCGCCAACAGGCGCCCGCAGGCCTACCGCTGGCCGGCGCCGGAGGCGCTGCCCCGATGAGCGCCTCGCGAGCGCGGGTCGGCCGCGGCAAGGACGCGCCGGACAAGCGCCGGCTGATCCTCGACGCGGCGGTGCGCGTGTTCGCGCGACAGGGCTTTCACGCGTGCCGCGTGTCGGACATCGCCGATCAGGCGGGCGTCGCCTACGGGCTCGTCTACCACTACTTCGCCTCCAAGGACGAGATCCTCGACACGCTGTTCCTGGAGCGCTGGAACGTGATGCTCGAGCTGATCCGCGAAGTCGACGCGCGCAGCGTCCCGGTGCGCGAGAAGCTCGACGCGATCGCCGCGTTCATCGTCGACAGCTACCGTCACGACCCGGACCTGATGAAGGTCATCATCGTCGAGGTCACGCGCGCGGCGAACTCGTTCGGGCAGACCCATCTCGGCCAGATCCGCGAGGCGTACGAGCTGATCGGCGAGATCGTCGCCAAGGCCCAGGCGGAAGGCGTCTTCAAGGCGGAGATCGAAGCGCGGTTCGCCGCGATGGCGTTCTACGGCGCGATCGAGCAGCTGCTCACCGGCTGGATCTTCGGCCTGCTGCCACAGGGCGAAGAGGACTTCGAGCGCGCCAAGTGGCTGGTCGTCGAGACCGTCTGCGGCGGCCTGGAGACGAGTCCCGTCGCGGCGAGGCAATAGACTGCCGCGGATGGAGAACGACATGGTCAAGCGGCTGATGTGGTCGGGCGTGATGGCGGCGTCCACCGCGCTGTCGGGCATTCTCGCCCAGCGCCTCGCGGCGCTGGTGTGGCGGCGCCTGTTCGACGAGGAGCCGCCGGAATGAGCGCGGCCGCGCCACCGACGCCGCGCCCGGGCGCTCCCGAGGACCAGGAGCAGGCTCACAACATCGCCGCGGCGATCACCGCGGTCTCCGAGCGCGCCACGCTGCTCGTCCGCGACGAGATCGAGCTCGCCAAGGCGGAGGTCACCGAGAAGGCAACCAAGCTCGTCAAGGGCGCGGTCGTCGGGATCGCCGCCGGGGTGTTCCTGATCACCGCGCTGTTCTTCGCGCTGATCGGGTTCGCGCTGCTGCTCTACTACTACCTGCCGGGCAACGACTACACCTACTTCTGGGGCTTCTTCGCGATGGCCGCGATCCTCGTCCTGCTCGGCGCGCTCGCCGGGCTGATCGCCGCCAAAGCGGTCAAAAAAGGCTCGCCGCCGGTGCCGAAGATGGCGATCGAGGAAGCGCAGAAGATCCGCGCGACGGTTTCGTCCGCCGGCTCTGACGCCGACGGGCGCCCGAGCGCCGGCGCGGGAGGGGAGATCTGATGGCACAGCGCTCGACCGCTGAGATCCGCAGCTCGATCGAGGCCAACCGCGAGGAGCTGGCGGTGTCGATCGTGCGCTTGCGCGGCGAGGTCACGCACCTCACCGACTGGCGCGGGCACCTGGAGCGCCACCAGCGCGAGGTCACGATCGGGGCCGCCGTCGTCGGCCTAGTAATCGCCCGCCGCCTCCTGCGTCGCCGTCGCCGCTGACTCGAAGACTTTCCTAACGCCAGGAAGTGTGGTGGCCGGCTTCAGGAAGGTTGTCCGGAGCCGGGCGCCTTATCGCATCCCAAAAAAGGAGTTCCCTCAGCTCAGCAAGGTTCTGGGCACCGCACCGACGCCGATCATGCCCGGGCCGGTGTACGTGCCGATCACGGGGCCGACCTCGGAGGTGAAGACCGGCTCGGAGTCGAAGATCTCGCGACAGCGGTCGATCAGGCGCTCGGCCTGCTCGGGCGCTTGGATGTGCTGCACGACCCAGCCGTCGGCGCCGCTGTCGTGCAGCTGCTGCGCGTACTGGACCATGCGCTCGAACGCCCGTCCGGCGGTGCGCACGCGCTCGACCGGCGTGATTTCGGCGCCGAGCGACAGGATCGGCTTGATCCGCAGGGTGCCGCCCAGCCACGCCTGGGCTTTGCCGACGCGCCCGCCGCGGCGCAGGTACTCGAGCGTGTCGAGGCAGAACCACATCTCAAGCGTCGCGCG
>JBOGXX010000080.1:0-5156 GCA_050696475.1 Solirubrobacteraceae bacterium
AGCTGCCGATGGAGTACGCGGTGGAGCTCAACCGCCTCATCCAGCTGGAGCTGGTCGGAGGCATCGGCTGAGAGGGGGGACACATCTTGCGCGCGCCTGTTGACACGATCGCCGCGCCGCTGTTTCCGACGGGGCTGCCGTGGGTGAACGCGCCGTCGGGCGGCGTGAGCGTGCTGCAGCGCGGACGGCCGCTGCTGGTCGAGTTCTGGGACTTCTGCCGCGCGAACTCGATGCGCACGCTGCCGTACGTGAAGGCGTGGCACGAGCGTTACGCGCAGGCGGGGCTGCGGGTCGTGGGCGTGCACTGCCCTGGCTTCGACGCCTCGCGCGAGCAGCGCGCCGTGCGAGAGGCGGTCGCCCGCCTGGGCATCGAGCACGCGGTGCTGATCGACAGCGAGCTCGAGCTGTGGCAGGAGTACGAGAACGTGGGTTGGCCGGCGCGCTACCTGTTCGACGGTCGCGCGCGGCTGGTCGAGTACCGCTACGGCGAGGGCGGCTACGCGGACACGGAGCTGGCGATCCAGGAGCTCCTCGGCGTGGAGCGCGAGCCGCTGGCGCCGCTGCGCCCGGAGGACGCACCGGACGCCTTGGTGGCGGCGCAGAGCGAGGACCAGCGTGGCGCGTACAGCGGTCCCTACGAGGCCGGCGGCGTGTGGGCGGTGCTCGAGGGGCACGGCACGGTGACGGTGAACGGCGGCGGGGAGCGCGGGGGAGGCACGATCGCGGTCACGCACCCGGGCGCGTACGCGTTGATCGAGCACGAGCGCCACACCGCGGGCGTGATCGCGCTCGACCTCGGCACCGGCGTCGAGTGCGTCGCGACGTGCTTCACGCCTGGGGTTGCGTAGGCGATAGCGCCCGGGGGGCCGGCGGCGGCGATGCCCGCCTCGCGCTCAGAGCTGCAGGCCGACGGGCGTGCGCAGCAGCGCGAACGCGGCGGGCAGCACGGCGGCTTCGAGCGCCGTGTCAGCCGCGTCAGCGCCTGGCCCAGCGCTCGTTCCGGGGTTGGGCGTCGCGCCGTAGGTGAACGCTGGTCCACCAGTCGATCTCCCCAGCTTCTCCGTCACGAGCACCTGATAGCTGCCCGCAGGCTCGGCGTGCGTCACGGCGGTGATCTCGGTTCCCGAGACGACGTGTACGGAGGCCGCCTTGCCGACAGGCCCGGTCTCGACCTTCGCGCCGGCGACGAACCCCGAGCCGCGGATCGTGAGCGCCGTCCCACCGGCGGTCGGGCCTTCGCTCGGGGTCACAGTCGAGACTGCGGGCCCGCGGTAGGTGTAGGTGGGACCTCCGCTCGAGCTGCCATCGCGGTCGCTGACCACGACTTCATAACTGCCCGCATGCTCGGCTGGCGTCTTGGCGCTGATTTCCGTCGCCGAGCGGACCTTCACGTGAGCCGCACGACCCCCGATCGTGACGGTCGCCCCGGCTGCGAAGGACCTACCGCGGATCGTCACCTTCGTGCCACCCTTCGCCGGGCCGCCCTCAGGCGTGATCGACACGACGGTCGGCGGCACCGGCAGGAACGTGTAGGTCGGTCCTCCGGTGGAGCTGCCAGCTTCGTCGCTGACGACCACTTCATAGCTTCCAGCGGGCTCCGCCGGCGTGACGGCGGTGATTTCGGTTTCCGAGCGAACCTCTGCTTCACTCACCGAGCCACCGATCGTGACGCTCACGCCGTCCACGAAGTGCCTGCCCGTGATAACCACCGCGGTGCCGCCGGCTGCGGGACCTTCGGATGGCGATACGGACGCCAGTTCGGGGGCATACGTGGGCTTCGCGACGGTGAAGCTTTCCGCGCTCGTGGCGCTTCCGCCCGGTGTCGTCACCGAGATCGGCCCGGAGCTCGCCCCCGCAGGCACCGTGGCGGTGATCTGCGTCGGCGATTCGTCGTCGTAGCTCGCGGCGGGCGTGCCGGCGAAGTTGACGGCGCTCGCGTCGAGCAGGTTCCCGCCGGTGATCGTCACCGTCGCGCCTGCCGCACCTTCCGTGGAAGAGATCGCCTGGATGGTCGGCGCGGAGTACACGGAAGGCCCGCTGAATTCATAGCCGATCAGCGCGTCCGGGTAGAGGCCGTTGGCGATGTTGAAGGCGCTGATCGGGGCGTCGATGACCGACCCGTCCGCGGAGGCGCCGAAGCCCTGCCATCCAAGCCGGTCTGATCGACCGAGCAGGTCGCGGGGCAGGCCGTCGGTGGCGAACAGGCGCACCGTCGATGGGTTCGAGGAGCCCCAGCCGCCGGGGGGACGTTCGAATGCGTAGATCGCGCCCTGGTCGGCGTTGAAGCCGACCGTGTCGTAGGCGCCGCAGATGACGCGGGCGCCGCCCGCGACGATCGTCGAGCAGCCGAAGCCCGAGTCGCCCGTAGACGTGGGGTCGCTCAGGTGGGCGCGTTCGCGCCACCCTTCGCTGCCGCGTTCATAGATCCTCGCCGCGGGCTGGTCGCCCGCCAGGTTCCGGCCGCTGGAGACGACGGCGGTCGAGCCGTCTTCGGATACTGAGACGATCCGCCCGAAGTCGTCTTGATCATCAGGTTCCGGCGATTCGATCGTCTGTGACAGCGACCAGCCCGCGCCGGACCGGCTGTACGCGTAGACCGACCCGTCGCCGAAGTAACCTTTGGTTTCGCAATCTGGCTTTCCCACGAGGACGGTCGAGGCGTCGCCGCTGAGCGCGAGCGTCCGTACGCCGACTGTTTCGTTGCAGTGCGCGCCTGGCGGCAGCACGATCTGCTGTTCGAGCGCCCACCCGGACGGTTCGCGAGCGAACATGTACAGGTCGCGGTTGCCCATCACCGCGATGTGCGTTCCGTCGTCGGAGATCGCGCCCTGCGACCCGAAGTAGTCGCATCCTTCCTCCGTCTTCGTGCCCGTGGCGCCGATGCCGGGGGGGAACAGCGTCGCTTCGAGCGTCCAGCCGTGCGCGCCGCGGCGGTAGACGAACGCGGCGCAACGTTCGGCCGCGTAGGTTCGTTCGGCAGCTTGGGAGACCAGCAGCGTCGAGCCGTCTCCAGAGAGCTGCGTGACTTCCCCGAAGTCACCGCAGTTCGCCCACCGCGCTTCGCTTTCGCTTCCGACTGCCGGCGCGATGAGCCGGCCTTCGGAGACCCAGCCGGAGCCTTCGCGCCGTTCGAGGAAGACTCCCCCCGTGTCGGTGGAGGCGTAGTAGCAGAAGGCGCTCGGAGGATTGAACACCGTCTTTACGCGCACGTCGCCGTTCGCGGACAGCGATACGTTGTAGAAGCTAGATTCGTAGCTCGTTTCAGCTGCGAACGGCTCGCGTTCGCCGGGCGAGGCGAGCGTCGCCTCCGCCCACCCCGCGGGCGCGCCTGAGGCGCGGAACACCGCCGTCGCCGCGGAGCCGGAGCTCAAGGTGACGGTGCAGGCACCCGTGCCGCTGCACGGTCCCTGCCAGCCTTCGAAGCTCGAGCCGGCGCTGGGGGTCGCCGTGAGGGTCACCTTGGTGCCCACCGCGAACGATGCGCTGCACGAGCTCGCGCATTCGATCCCGGCCGGCGAGGAGCTGACCGACCCCGAGCCGGTGCCGTCACCGCGCACGGTCAGCTCCGGCGCGGGCGCGGGCGCGGACAGCGACAGCGCGCCGTCGGGAGTGCCGTTGCCGCTGGGGCCGTCGTAGCCGCCTCCGGCGTCACACAGATAGAGCACGGCGCACGCGCCGTTGCTGCCGGAGACGATGTCGAACAGCGACCCTGGAGTCTTGTAGAACGCTTCCGCGCCCAACGCTCGCTCGGCCGGTTCCGAGAGCGCCTCCACCGCGGCGATGATCGGCGTCGAGGCGCTCGTGCCGTCTACTGTCACCCAGTCCGGCAGTCCGCTGATACCGCTCGCGTGCGTGGTGTCGTACACGGAGAGGTCTTCCGCGACCGCCGCGACGTCGTTGCTGGTGCGATGCGTGCAGCTTGCGTCCAGCTGGTAAGAGGGCTTCGGCTCCTGCAGGCTGCAGCCGCTGCCCGAGCGCGACCAGACGCTCTCAGACCAGCCGCGCGAGTTTCCGGCTCGGCTGAGCACGGTCCCTCCGACGGCGATCACGTTCGGCGAGACGGCGGGATAGCTCGGGACGCTGTCGCCCAGCTCCCAGTTGTCGTAGCCGTCATCGCCACTCGCGGCGGTGATCGGTATGCCCGGATGGTCGAAGTCGGAGTCGTATTCGCTGTCTGAGCTGGACTCGGGCCCGGCCCAGCTGTTGCTGATCTCCGTCGCGCCGAGCGCCACCGCCTGCTGCTCGGCCGTGGTCAGGTTTTCGAAGCTGTTGGAGGTGGCCTCGACGAGCAGGATGCGGCATTTGGGGCAGACGGCGGAGACCATGTCGAGGTCGAGCGACTCCTCCAGCTCCCAGTCGCCGTTTTCGGCCTTTGCGACGGGCGGGTATTCGCTGCCCCCGGTCTGGTTGACCTTGCGGAAGCACCCCGACCCGGCGGTGCACGCCGGCAGCCCGTAGGCGGAACGGTAGGTCGCCAGGTCCGATTCCGCCGTGGGGTCATCGAAGGCGTCGATGATCGCGACCGTCTGCCCTTCCCCGGCGCTCGCGGAGGGGAGCTTGTACGCGGACTGCAGTTCTGCGGGCGTCAGCCCGCTGCCTTCGATTCCGCCCGCGGCGGGGAGCGCTGGTACCGCGAGCGCCGAGAGCTTGGCGGCGGGCGGCACCACGATCGACTGACAGGAGGCCTGCCGCCTTTGCGGCGGCGGGCAGGCTGCATAGGGTTCGTCCGCCGAAGGCCTGGTCGCGAGCGGCGAGGCGCCCGGCGCGGACGCGGGCGTCACAGCGGATGGCGGCGCCACTTGGCCAGCCGCCGCCACCGACGGCGGGGCCACCGCTCGCTCGCCGGTAGCCGCGAACGCACCGGCAGCTGACAGCAGCCCGGCAAGGCAGCAGACCATCAGCACCGCCGTCGCGCACCGCCCTCTCATCCTTCGCAACCCCTGCATCACTAACGCCAGCCTTCCGTCCCGTAGCGCAGAGCGTACCTGACCGATGCCCGCCTCGCGCGGTCAGAGCTGCCGGCCGACGGGCGTGCAGGAGCGCGAAGCCTTTCCCCGCGGTTTGAGCTGCTCGTGCGAGCGGTCGTCCAGCAGCCGCTCGATCCTCGGCGCGCCGTCGTCGTCGACGCTCACGCACACACCCGGCCAGTAGGGGCT
>JBOGXX010000081.1:0-2775 GCA_050696475.1 Solirubrobacteraceae bacterium
TCGTCACCGACCTCGAGGAGCTCAAGGCGAACGCAGGCGCCGAAGCGTCCGGCGCGGTGATCGAGTCGAAGCTCGACCCCGGCCGCGGTCCCGTCGTGACGGTGCTGATCCAGCGCGGACCGCTCAAGGTCGGCGACGCGCTCGTCGCAGGCGCCCACTTCGGGCGCGTGCGCGCGATGCACGACTTCACGGGCGGCAAGCTCAAGCGCGCGATGCCCGGCCAGCCCGTCGAGGTGCTCGGCTTCGACGGCGTGCCCGAGGCGGGCGAGCACGTGCGCGTCACCGAGAACGAGCGCCGTGCGCGCCAGCTGGCGGGCGAGCGCGCCAACCGCCTGAAGACGGAGGCGCTCGCACGGCGCTCCGGGCGCAAGGTCTCGCTCGAGGACGTCTTCAAGCTCGCGCAGGAGGGCACGGTCAGGGAGCTGGGGCTGCTCGTCAAGGCCGATGTCGCCGGCTCGCTGGAGGCGATCGAGGACGAGATCGCGAAGCTCCCGCAGGACGAGGTCAACGTCAACATCGTCCACCGCGGCGTCGGCGGGATCAACGAGTCCGACGTGATGCTCGCGGCCGCCTCCGACGGCGTGATCCTCGCCTTCAACGTGCGGCCCGTCGGCGACGCGCGCCTGCTCGCAGAGCGCGAGGGCGTGGAGATCCGCTCCTACGCGGTCATCTATCGCGCGATCGACGAGCTGCGCGCGGCGATGCAGGGCATGCTCGCCCCTGAAGAGGTCGAGACCCCGCTCGGCCAGGCCGAGGTGCGCCAGCTCTTCAAAGCGTCGCGGATCGGTACGATCGCCGGCTCATTCGTCACCGAGGGCAAAGTCGCCCGCGGCTCGCGAGTGCGCGTCGTGCGCGAGGGCACGGTCATCTATGACACCACGATCGAGAGCCTGCGCCGCTTCAACGAGGACGTGCGCGAGGTCGCGAGCGGCTTCGAGTGCGGCATCGTGCTGACGAACTTCCAGGACCTGCGTGAGGGCGACGTGCTCGAGACCTACGAGACGCGACAGGTGGAACGCGAGCTGTCTTCCTGAGAGTCCAGTGCTCGGCAGGTACCCGGTGCTCGGCGAGGAATGGGGGAGATAGGATGGCCTCGGGACGGATGCGGCGGGTCGATGAGGCGATCCGGCAGGTGATCGGCGATGCCGTTGCAGGTGAGCTAAAGGACCCGAGAGTGGGATTCGTAACCGTGACCGATGTCAGGACCAGCCCAGATCTGAGCCATGCGCGCGTGTACGTGAGCGTCCTCGGCGCCGCCGGCGGCCCCTCCCGGGCGCCCGAGCGCGAGAGCACCCTGGAGGGTCTCAACAGCGCGCACGGCTTCCTGCAGGCGCGCGTCGCCGGCCAGTTGCATCTCAAGCGCACACCCACGCTCGAGTTCGCCTACGATGACACCACCGATCGCGCCATGCGGGTGGAGGAGCTGATCGACGAGATGGAAGCGCGATGAGCGAGGCCCTCCCCGCGGAGTGCGCGCGCGAGCAGGTGATCGCGCATCTGCGCGAGGACCAGCGCTTCGTGCTCGCCGCCCACGAGAGTCCCGACGGCGATGCGCTCGGCTCGCTGCTGGCGATGCAGGGTCTGCTCACCGCGCTCGGCAAGGACTCCGCGATGTACATCTCGCCCCACGACCTGCCGCTGGCGCGCGAGTACCGCTTCCTCTCGCTCGACGGCCTCATCCAGCTGCCGCCCGCCGACATCGCCGAGCGCACCGTCGTGTTCCTGGACTGCGGCAACATCGACCGCAACTCCGCGAGCGTGCTGCGCGACGGAGCGCATCTGCTGAATATCGACCACCACCACGACAACACCCGCTTTGGCACGCTCAACTACGTCGTTCCCGACGCATCGTGCACCGCGGAGATCGTCTGGGATCTGATGCACGGGCTGGGTGTGCGCCCGACACCGAGCGTCGCCGAGGTTCTCTACATCGGGCTGATCACCGACACCGGGCGCTTCATGTATGAGAACACCGGTCCGCGTGCGCACGTGATGGCCGCCGAGCTGATCGACGCGGGCGTCGACGTGCCCGGCGTCTACCGCCGCCTCTACGAGGGCGTCCCGCAGGGCAAGCTCTCGCTGCTCGGGATCGCGCTCGGGCAGGTGCAGCGCTTCGACGGCGGCGAGCTCGCGATCGTGACGCTGAGCGCCGAGGACTTCGAGCGCGCCGACGCAGAGGAGAGCTACTCCGAGGGGATCATCGACCAGCTGCGCGCGCTGCAGGGCACCAAGCTGGCGGCGCTCGTGCGCGAGCTCTCCAGCGGAGAGCGCAAGGGCCAGCACAAAGTCTCGCTGCGCGCCACCGACGACGACGTGGACGTCTCCGTGATCGCCCGCGCCCAGGGCGGCGGCGGGCACCGCCGCGCGGCTGGCTTCTCCACTGCGCTCGAGGCCCACGAGCTGATCGCGTTCCTGCGCGAGGCGCTCGCCGCGCAGCTGCACGCCTCCTCGGACGGGCACGCCGCCGCCACGCTCGCCTGAGCGCCCAACGGCGCCCGGACCCGCGCCCGGAGCAAACGATTCGCCCGGAGCGGGCGATCGTGCAATCATGGTCGGTCCAATTGCGGCACCGAGGTCGACCGTTACAGGTCGGATCCTCGGTCGGGGTGTAACGCTCGTGGCGCCCGTGGGACTACCAATGGCGAGGCGAATCGAAGCTTCATGCACGCCATTGGACGGAGGAGGACGATGCCACTCAACACTGCGAACCGCTCTACCGCCCGCGCGCGCGCCGCGCGCCGGGCGCTGGCGTGCCTCGCGCTGGCGGTCCTGGCC
>JBOGXX010000082.1:0-2756 GCA_050696475.1 Solirubrobacteraceae bacterium
GGTTCGCCGGCGAGGTAGCGCGCCATGCTCACGGGATAGCAGCCCACGTCCATCAGCCCGCCCCCGTCCATCCCGGCCTGCATCCGCGGGTCGTCTGGGTCGCAGGGGAAGCTGAAGCTGCCGCGGATCCGGCGCAGCTCGCCGATCGCCCCGCCCTCGACGAGCTCCTTGAGGCGCTTGGTCTGCGGGTGGTGGCGGTACATGAACGCCTCGCACAGATGCAGGCCGCGCTCGTGCGCCAGCTTGAAGAGCCGCTCGACCTCGGCCGGCGAGCGGCTCAAGGGCTTCTCACAGAGCACGTGCTTGCCCGCTTCCAGCGCGGCCTCGGTCCATTCGACGTGCAGGCCGTTGGGCAGCGAGACGTAGACGACCTCGACGTCCGGGTCGGCGAGCAGCTCCGCATAGCCGCCATAGGCGCGCTCGATGCCCTTGGCCCGCGCGTAGGCGCCGGCCCTGTCGCTGTCACGGCTGGCGACTGCCAGCGCCCGCGCGTCCGGGACCGCGCTGATGCCGCGCAACAGCGCCTCGTTGATGCGCGCGGTCGACAGAAAACCCCAGTTGGTCATCAACATGGCAACCTACTCGACCTTGAACGCGCACGTCGCACGAGCCTTCGCCCCGGGGCGCATCAACCTGATCGGTGAGCACACCGACTACAACGCCGGCCTGGCGCTGCCGTTCGCCGTGACGGCCGGCGTGACGGTCACGGCGACGCAGCTGACGGGCGGTTCCGTGGAGGCGCTGGCCCACGATCTGCATGCGCGCGACCGCTTCAGCCTGCGCGCGCCGGAGCCGAGCCGTGGCTGGCGCGCCTTCGTCCACGGCGCCGTCGCCGAGCTGCAGCGTCTGGGCTACGAGCTCCCCGCCGCCCGCATCGAGATCACCGGCGATCTCCCCCGCGGCGCGGGCCTGTCCTCGTCGGCTGCGCTCGAGCTGGCCCTGTGCCTGGCGCTGATCTCGCTGGCCGGCGCGCAGCCGCCGCCGCCGCTGGAGCTGGCACGGCTCGGCCAGCGGATCGAGCACGACTGGGTGGGCGCACGCACGGGCCTGCTCGATCAGCTGGCCTCCCTGAGCGGCGCACCGGGACAGGCGGTGCTGATCGACTTCCGCACGCTCGAGCTCGAGCCACTGCCACTCGAGCTGGGCGATCACAGGCTGGTGACGCTGTCCTCCGGTGAACCGCACGCCAACGCCGCATCCGGCTACAACCGCCGCCGCGAGGAGTGCGCGGAGGCAGCTCATCGGATGGGCGCCGAGTCGCTTCGCGACGCGCTGATACAGGATCTGCACATGCTCCCCGAGGTGCTGGCCCGCCGCGCCCGGCACGTGATCAGCGAGAACGACCGCGTGCTCGGCGCCGTCACCGCGCTGCGGCGCAACGACTTCACCAAGCTCGGGCAGCTGCTCGACCGCTCGCAGGCCAGCCTGCGCGACGACTTCGAAGTCTCGACTCCGGCGGTCGAGCGGACGGTGGCGAGCCTGAAGGCCGCCGGCGCACTGGGGGCGCGGGTGGTGGGCGGGGGCTTTGGCGGCAACGTGCTGGCGCTGATGCCTCCGGGCACGGTCGCGCCCGCTGGCGCGACCGTCGTCTCACCCGGGCCCGGCGCCCACGTCCTTGCCTGATTGCAGCTACGAGGAGCGGTCGCCGATCGAGACCACTAGTAGCCTCCAAGGGGTGCTTGAGGTATCCGGTGTGGGCGTCAGCTTCGGCTCCGTCGCTGCGCTCGAGGGGATCGACCTGAGCGTCGGCGCAGGTGAGATCGTGGCCGTCAGCGGCGAGCCGGGTGCCGGCAAGACGGCACTCGTGCGCTGCATCGGCGGCGACCTTCCGCCAACGACGGGCACGATCCGCGTTGGCGGCGCCGTTCTCGGCGGCACGCTGCGCGCCGCCGAGCGTCAGGGGGTCGCGGTCGTGTGGCAGGAGATCTACCTGTGCGAGACGCTGGATGTGGCCGGGAACCTGCTGCTCGGGCAGGAGACACGCGGACAGATGTTCTCCATCAAGCGGCTCTACGAGCACGCGCGGCAGATCCTCGACGAGCTCGCAATCCCGCTGGACAACGTCATGCAGCAGGCGAGCACGCTGAGCGGTGGGCAGCGCGGGCTGCTGGCGCTCGCGATGGCGCTCAACCGCAAGCCCCGCGTGCTCGTGCTCGACGAGCCCACTGCCGCCATGGGCGTCTCCGAGACGAGGCAGCTGGAGCGGCTGCTGGAGCACATCCGCCAGTCGGGCATCGCCGTGCTGCTGGCCACCCGTGACGTCAACCAGATGTTCAGGGTGGCCGGGCGCGTCGTCGTGCTGCGCCACGGCCGCGTCGTGACCGAGATCGACCCTCATGACTCGCATCCGGACGACATCGCGACGCTGCTCGCGGGTGGAACCGTCGACGGCTCGGCGCGACGCCAGCTGACACGCCTGCACGGCCTCGCCGACAGCCTCGCCGTCGCGGACCCGAGCTCGGGCCTGGCGCTGATCGTCTCGGCGCTCGCGGCGGCGCTGAATCTAGACCGCGGTCGTATAGACGTGGTCCGCGCCGATCAGGCTTCCACCTTTGCCGAACGCGTAATCGTGACCGAGCGAGGCTGGGTGGTGCCCGTGGTCGGTCCCGGTGCCACCAGCGCGCTGATCACGGTCGCGCGCGACGATCCTGAGCCGCCGACCCGTGACGAAGAGGACCTGCTCGAGCTCTATGCGGGCTATGCCGCCGCCGCAATCGAGCGCCAAGACGCTGAGGAGGCGCAGCGTGAGGCCGCGG